>CAZUHR010000150.1:0-7955 GCA_964620335.1 uncultured Desulfobacteraceae bacterium | reverse complement strand
AAACCCTTGTACATGGAATTAATAACAATTCCGATATGGCGTCTTTTTATAGCCATTAAAACAGCAGGTACTATCAACCTATGAGACTATTACAACGGGATTCCTTTGATGGCAGGATTGACCGATGCAGGAATTAATTCCGACTGTCTTAAAAATTTAGCAAATCGAAAAAGCAATATATCATTGTACCTTCTACTTGCAATCTGCGCACCAAATGGCAAGCCGTCCGGCGAGATAAACACCGGAGCATGGATGACCGGAAGATGTGTCATTGTCCATATAAGGCCGGGGTCATGCTTTTCGGTAACTTCTCTCAGTGGAGCATCACCGGCAGTGCTCAGGGAAATCATGACGTCATAAGGTTTGAGGAATTCATCCATATCGTGTGCCAATACTTCTTGATCGACAAGGGCCTTACGGTAGTCATCTGGAGTAATGTGGAGACCGCGATCAACGATTTCGTTCATGATATCCGAAACGAGCTCCGATCGCTCGTATTCCTCCTTAAAATAATAGGACAGGGTCTTGTCATAAATGGTTCTGTGAATATCATGGGCACGGTTTATGCTCGATGGCAAGGGCGTCTCCTCCACAAGAATGTTTCCCGATCCTTCAAGCTTTCTTGCCCAATCCAAAAGCGCCTCTCTGGCATAGCTTTCAGCAAATTCCCATGTATGGGTGCGCACAAGGGCCACCTTCCACGGCCGTTCAGGAGGTTTGGACTGCCTTTTCTCATCTTTAAAGGCGGCATGTGATTTGGGATAATTCTCTCCTTTTACTGTAATCATATCGAACACCCTTGAAAGGTCCTCAAACCAAACCGTAAAAAAACCAACCGTATCTAAACTGTCCGTAGTCTTAAGAATTCCTGTCCTTGGAATAAGTCCGAAAGATGGCTTACAGCCGTATATCCCGCAAAAGCTTGCCGGCCGAACGATAGAGGCACCGGTCTGAGTGCCCAGGGATACAGGGACCATGCCTGTTCCAACAGCTACTGCCGAACCACTGGATGAAGTTCCGGGATTCCTTGAAGCATCGTGTGGATTAAGTGTTTTGCCCAGAGCATGTACCCCGAACTCAGCAGTAACAGTCTTACCCGCAACGCAAGCACCGGCCTCACGCATATTAAAAACAACTCTTGCATCATTGCCGGGAGTAAAGTCCTTCCAGAGCGGACTCCCCATTTGCGTAGGGAAGTCCTTTGTGTTGAAAATGTCCTTGACACCTATTGGAATACCTTCCAACACGCGGCAAGGTTTCCCCTTTTGCAGCCTTTCCTCGGATGCCCTGGCCTGATCTAAAAGCTTATCCGCATCGAATATTTCCCACGCTTTCAATTTCGGTTCCATTCTCTCTGTATGCTCAATGCAAACCTTGGCCAAATCCACCGGGCTTATTTCCCCCTTCTTATATCCTTTAAAAATCTGCTCGAGACTCAGAGACAAGAAAGAAATGGGCAAAGCCGTTTCCCTCTCTTTGACACTATAGCAGGCGTCGTCGCTAATACAAAATGGATGGGCACTCCTGTCTCTGAGACGCTCAATAATTTGCTGGTCATAAGGGCGTATTGCTTCGGAGTTCTTGGTTTTTTTGGTAAGAACAGGGATATCGGCATCTTTAAGGGGATCCATTCTCTTTTCTTTCATGACTTTATAAAATTCTTCCTCGCCCATGCCTGTAATCTCCAAAAAATAGTCCAGGGCCTCCGGGCGAACGGGGTCAATACGCCTGGCCAGATCCAGACCTTCTTCGCGCGTAAGAAGTCCGTTCCTGACATCTATGGTGGCATGGTACGACGCCCTGCCGAAACCACGTTTAAGATAGCATGTAAAATCATGCATCCCGGGCATTATGCATTCGGCGCTCTTGTAGCGCTTGTACGTTTGTTCAATCTCCGTTTCCCGCCACCCGTAAGTATCACGAACAAACTCGGTCTGGCGTTCATCATCCCAAAAAATATAATTCCCCAGATGTATGCCCTGAACACAGGCCTTCTCGCATTCCTCGGCGCTCGGCAATTGGAAGGGATAGATGTCCTTCTCGCTGATATAATTGCATACCATTTGGTCCGGCGTTTTCTTGGCTGAAACTTCAGTAAAAAAATGGCGGTTGTACTTGACCGTCTCCAAATAAGAACCCAGGCCGTAACCCTCATTGGGAGGCTCACCATAGACGAGGAGGGGGACATTGAACTTAACGGCAATATGAAGGGGAAATGCCCCGCATCCTGAATGGCAGTGCCAACAAGTGTCTCCGATCTCATGAAGGGACTTTTTTGCGAGGCGATTCACCAAATCTCTATTGGGGGTAAACATAATATGATCGACGTTAAACGTCTCCAGTCCATTTACCAGGTTGTACCAGCCCGTTTCACTATACCAATTGTGGTTGAAAGTTACCGCCAAAGGCTTCATATTGTATACCTTGCACAATACGTGAAGTTGGAACGTGCTATCCTTACCGCCACTTATGGGGATAATGCAGTCATAGTTGTTCCCCGCCTTTGCCTTTGCATCCTCAAGAATGCGACGAAGTTCACGCTCACGTTCAACCCAATTGATGTGCATTTTTTGTTCAGATGACCGACATGCCTGACAAACACCCATCTCATCAAAATCTGTGCCCTCATCGGTTTCGGGCATGCAACAGCGTACGCAATATTGCATTATTCCTTCGAACATGGGCTTCACAGATTCTGCCATGAATTATCCTCCTAATTGTTATTTAGCTTGCCCTAAGAGTTGAGCGTCTTTTAAGGGAAAGTAGCAGTTTGCCCAAAATGATAAGCCTAATATCCACTGGAAGATGAACTTGGAACTCCGCTGTATTTCAGCCAATCATCCCTAAACAAAGCCGCATAGACGACATCGAATTCTTGACCATCAAAAAGAACATGTCTAACGCGTCTGCCGTCCTCTTTCATTCCAGCCCTTTCCATAATCCTGACCATGCCTGTGTTTGCGGCCACAGTTCCTGCGGTTACTTTTCGAACATGATTTTCACGGAAAAGATAATCCGTTACTGCTGCAAATACTTCCAGACCGTAACCCTTACCCCAATAATTTTTCTCGCCTATCAGTATCCCCACGTCTCCTACCTTGTTTCGAGTGTCTACATATGCGTTGGCGTTTCCTATATGCCTAATATCAGGACCGCGGGTAACACAGGCCCAGAAATAATTTGGGGTCCCCTCAAATGAATTCATATAGGCGCGGCAAGATTTCAGTGTATGCGCTCTTAACCGCTGTTCGCTGAAGCGGACGACTTCCGGATCATCGAGCCAGCCGACATAACGTTCGGTCAAGTATTTCTCATGAAAAGGCTCAATTATAAGTCGTTCTGTCTCAATGACCTTTGACTTTGCCATTATGTCCGCCCGCCCCTGATTATTGAATATTTTTGCCGCGCGTAGAGAGAATATCCAGAAATAGGGATACTGCACTTTGAGCCGCCCCAAAAACAAAAGCGTCGTCAGGCAATACACGTTTCCCGCTGGTTACGCTCTCAAAAAATCCCTTCAGTAACATACGGATCTCATCGCGGGTTGAGGCACACGGGGTCAGGCCGGCACGGATACTCGGCAGCCAATCCCGCTCCTCTTCCTTCGGTACTATTGAAAACGTAGGCCTGCCCAAAAGAGCCGCTTCCAAAAGAAGCATACTGGTCATACCAATGACACAATCGCTCGCAAAAATCATATCCAGCATAGGCTGTTCCCGGCTGATTTGATCGAACTCATCCATGTAGCCGGCAAACTCACTTAATTCATTTTTTGGGTGCAACCTCAGAACCAGATACGGCCTTTTGGGTAAAAGAGCTATCGCTTCAAGTAGTTCTTCCACAACTATATCCGTTCGTTTTTGACTGACACCCCGACCAAAAAGAGTGTATTCCTTGGATAACACGAATTGATCCGGATTCAAGCCACCGGAAATCTCAGCGGCAAAAACGGCCACAAGTTTTTCTTCCGGAGCCTCCGGAAAAAAGCGAGATCGGAGTGCTTTTTTGTCCTTGCCCTCCAGTTCCTTGGCCTTGTCCCGCACGAAATCATACTGTGGGTGGCCGCAGACGACCGCCCTTTCTTCTGGAAAACCAAGATCAACGAACTCCTGCTTCGTCCATTTATCGGGGACGACAAGCCAGTTAGGAGCGTAGGCCATTGCATCGTCTGTGCAGCCCCGAAACCGATAGACGGCGTTCATAAAGGCGTCCACTACGCCTACGGCAGGAATGCCGCCATTTCGGGCTCCTTCTATGAATTTCAGGCCGGGGCTTTCCGGGTTTTCGGAGGTTCCCACTACCAGCAGATTCGGGGCAAAGCTTTGGAGTATTGAGAAAGGAGTCTCTGAGACCGAAACATCTTCATATGGAACGCCGTTTTTTTTGAAAAATTTTTGAGCTCCCCCGGCAGCTATAGCAATTGATGAAAGCCCCCTCTCTTTGCAGACTGCCGGTAAATGCAAAATATAGTTGGCCGCGCCCGGATCTTCAGCATAAAATAAAACATCCGGGCTTTGATGCTTCGCTTTATCTAATTTTAATTTTATTTTGTTTGAACCAGGATGTTTCACAGTGGTTTAAAAGGAATTGAGAAGGCCATGGATGATTTTTTCCGTTTCAAGTGCGGTTGCACCCGGGCTCCAGAGGGGCTCTCCGCTTAAAATAGATTCGGCAAGATTGTCATACATCCTATAAAGTGCATGACCGCAGGTGGGCTCAAATACTTTGGGCTTGTCTGAAGAGATCTCCCATTCACCCGAAAGTCCTCGATTCTTTCTCCTCGGATAAAGATAAATCCCCAGGCTCTCCTGGTAGAGGCCTAGTCTCCCTCTCTCCCCCCAGATATCAAGACTGATTTCCCTGTAAGAGCGGAAGGGTATGGCCTGGAATACCAGATTGAGGCCGCTCTGGACGGAAAGCAGAAAAGAAACGTTTCGATCATTAGGGATCGGGCCTTCTGCAAACGATGCCTCAGGACATATAACTTCGGCGTGGCGTATATCACCACATAGCATCCTCACAAAATCGATCATGTGTGAACCATTGTTTATAAGACCGTTTCCATACAGGCCGAACGCCGCCTCCGGTTTCCCAATATGCTTTTCCAGCTCCCCCTGAGAGAGACTACGGAAGAACTCATCCCCCCTGCGCCAAAAATTTACCTGGATCGTTATCTCTCTGTTATTACATTCCTCCAAAAATTCCAGGCTTTCTTGGTATGTTTCGCCTAAAGGCTTCTCAACAAACACGGCCCTTAAGTTAGTTAGTTTTTTTATTATTTCGATTCTGTGCCCAGGCGGCGTGGCAATCACTGCAACATCCGGCTTTAACTTTTTTAAAAGCGCATCCACGCTTTTGACTGTTAGGGGAATGTTCCATTTATCCCTCGCAGCCTTTAAAGCCATGTCCGAAGGATCCACGACTGCCTGCCATGAAAAAAGAGGGTGGTCCGCGAGCACCTGGGCATGCGTGGCATAAGGGAAATATTTTGCCATCACAGTATCTTCGGCATATCCCGCACCGGTCATGCCAAATCCGATAAGAGCGGTCTTAAATGGAGGGGTTTTCAAAAGGTATTTTCCGATATATGCCGATTGATCTCGGCCAATTCCGGCTCTTTTTTCAGCAACTGAAGTATCTCTGATATACCAAAGCTATCCCCGAATTCAGGCTCAAGACGTGTGTACACCGCCCTGATAAACTCCAGGTCCTCCTGGGTATCGAGAACGAACCTTTTATCAGGTGCCTGAAAGCGTTTCGGCGCAATCAGGTTGATTATTCGATACCTCTCAGGATGCTGAAAAAAATAAAGGGATACGTGTTCCCTTACCTGGGGGTCCGAAATATTTTTCTGGACCCATATAAGATCTCTTAAACTAAAGACCACGACATCGGCACCAACGGGATAGGAAGGTTTACAGGTGGTTGTAACCACATCACAATTGTTTTCCTCGAATGTTCTTATACCCTGGTCTATAAGTTCATAGTCCAGAAGCGTCATGTCCCCGCAGACCTCGACAACGACATCAGAGTTCATCTTTTGGTGTGCCTGAACAACTCGAAGCAAAACGTCGTCCTCGCTTCCCCGGTGGTAATGAATCCCCTCGGATTGTGCCCATGAAACCAGAGTATCATCTTTGGGGTCTGTAGACGTGGCCAGGATAATCCCGTCCAAAAGCTCACAGCACCTGAGTCTGTTTAAAAGTCTCAACAGAGCCGGTTTCCCGTTGACATCTGCGAGCACCTTGCCGGGCAAACGCGAAGACCCCATTCTGGCCTCTATACTTGCAATGACACGGGCCATGACTGATCGCTTTCCTAAAAACTCTCTATATTGTCGATAGAATTTTCAAGATCCCTAAGCTCATCCACATGTGTGTGTACTTTGTTAATAGCCTCAATCAATAGTTCAATCTGTGCTTCATCCAAAGAATATGAGCACGGCTCAAAACCGATGAACTCCTTCTCATACATACGTTCACACACCGGACAGATACCCTTATCGTAGTTTACGTCAGAAGAGATGTTGAATGGAAAACCATTTTTGCCAAAGGCAATTTTTTTCTGAAATACCGGCAGTAGATACAGGGGCTTGACATATCCCTCGAATACTGGAAAACCCTCGGCATTTAGTGCCTTGCAGTAAGTCTTTCTGCTAATACCCACAGCTTTTTCAATTAGGCGAACGGCCCAGACGTAATAGACATGCCGGCAGCCCGGTCTAACCTTTGGAGCAATAAGGCCTTCAAGGCCCTTAATACCATCGGTTAGGGCCTGGGCCAGTGCTTCCCTCTTGCCCACATGCATATCAATCCTTTTGAGCTGTTCCATTCCGATGGCGGCCTGAATCTCTGTTAAACGGAAGTTGAAGCCTACCATATTGGTCAAATCCTCAATGCGGTAACGTTCAACAACGTTTTCAGCATGATTCCGAATGAGCTTCAAACGCAGCGCAAGGTTATCATTATTTGTTACACATATTCCCCCTTCGCCTGTATGAATGTGTTTATGGAAGTTAAGGCTAAAGACCCCTATGTGTCCGATTGTTCCGGTAAACCGGCCATTATCCTCTGCAAGAGGCGCCTGAGCATTGTCCTCCACTAAAATTAGTCGATTCTCCTCCGCGATCATCAATAGTTCGTCAAGCCTGGCCGGATGACCAAAAAGATTAACCGCAATTATGCCTTTTGTCTTTGGTGTGATAGCCTTCCGTACAGCTTCAGGATCCAGGCCGAAAGTCTCCTCCTCTATATCCGCGAAGACCGGGATGCCGCCGTAAATAATCGGGGCCATAACCGTAGCAGACATGGTGTACGGAGGAACAATGACCTCATCACCCGGTCCGATTCCTATGGCGCCTATAGCGGTATATAGCCCTGAAGTAGCAGAATTCACCGATACGGCATGCTTTGCCTGGAACCTTTCAGCCCAAGCTCTCTCAAAAACCTGGACTTCGGGTCCGCCCCAGTATTCGTCGCCTGGACTCCCATAAAATGCAGACAGCTTGCCTGAGCGCATGACCCTGATAACCGCCTCGATTTCATCCTCTCCAATGGAATTGTAAGAAGCAAGGGGCGATTTAAGAACCGGCTCGCCACCTAAGATGGCAAGTTCACTCATAATTTCCTCTCATTAAATAATCCACATTCTCCCGCCTAACAATCTACTGCAAGCGATTTGATCGTTCCCTTGAGTTGTCAAAGCATATTAACTTTTAATCAGAGGGTATCTCAACCGCCACTTACTGTTTTCCTTTTCCCAGATCTCAGGATTGCGATGCTTGTCAACAATCTGATGAAATTCCACCTCCGTCAAATCAAGATATTCCAACACCTCATCAAAAAATTCGTTAGGAAACTCACTGTCATACTTCCTGGCCAATTCCAGGCCCTCATCCCTTGTCATATGTCCGTTTTGTATCATCCTGGAGGCATCCCTGATCGCCCTGCCAAAGC
>CAZUHR010000149.1:0-7977 GCA_964620335.1 uncultured Desulfobacteraceae bacterium | reverse complement strand
GGCTCCGGACCAATGGTATCCCCTTCCTTCTTTTCCCGCAGACCGCAGCGAGGGTCGCTTGCAACTCAGGAGTAGATGCGGACTTAAGAAGAGTGCCATGCCGAGCCGTCTCTGTGTGACAAAGAACCGAAAGTAATTGTTTATGCAAGATTCGGGTTACAGATCATACGGGGTGAGGCTTTCATGCCCCTTGTCTGTTACAAGAATTGTTTGTTCGAACTGGGCCGAAAGAGAACCGTCCGCAGTAACGGCTGTCCAGTTATCTTCCAATACGCGAAGGTTGCTCTTACCCAGATTTATCATAGGTTCAATCGTGAAGACCATGTTGGGAACAAGGACAATACCTTCCCCTTTGCGTCCATAATGGGGGACCTGGGGAGGTTCATGAAAATCAAGTCCGACACCGTGCCCCACAAACTCCCTGACCACGGAGCAGCCCTCCCCCTCCGCATAATGCTGAATTGCCCAGCCTATATCACCGATGGTATTTCCCGGCCTTACCATTGACATACCCCTTTTTAGACTTTCCCTTGCAACCTTTACAATCTTTCGCGCATCAGGCCCCGGACTTCCAACAAAAAAGGTCTTGCTTGTATCCGCATAATACCCGTTCAGGATAGGCGTAACATCCACATTTACGATGTCGCCATCCTTTATAGCCCTTTCCCCAGGTATACCATGGCATATCACTTCATTGATCGACACACAAACGCTCTTGGGAAAACCACGGTAGTTCAACGGTGCAGAGGTAGCATTATTTTTTGTGGTAAATTCATGAACCAGCGTATTTATCTTATCAGTTGTCATGCCCGGTTCTATTTCCGCCTCTATGAGATCGAGGGTGGCAAGTGCCACTCTTCCCGCCTCTTTTATCCCTTCTATGTCTCTCTTTTCCTTAAGCCGGATCCTGTATCTTTTGAAATATATTTCCTTCAGGTTCGTATTTTCCTGGCTCGATTTGCCAAGACAGCATTTTTTATATTTGAGTCCACTCCCGCATGGGCAGGGATCGTTGCGTCCAACTTTCATGTTCTTGTCTCTCAAAAGCACCTTTTCTGACCTCTATCCGTGAATTTCCCTTGTTCTTTGCAAACTGTATCTTTTCGGAATACTGAATTATTTAGTGCCCTGCGAATAATATCCAAATAAAACAAAAAAAACAAATCAATATCACACGGAGACCACAGAGAAAAAAACAGATATGTTTCACGCAGAGTACGCAGAGAAAAGCACATTTATTTCATACTCTCTGTAATCAGTGGGCCATGGGGGTCTCTTTTCAAAAGTCGGGTCACCAATTCTACTGATTTTATCCGCCCCCGGAGGACTATTTTAAGCGTGGCTTTGAGGCGTTTTCTGAGTGACTGACGGTAGGCCGCCGTCGGTTTCACGACTTATCAGCGGGGGAAACCGCAGCCCCGAGCTTGTCAAGGGGAATGCGGAGGGGGCAAAACTCCCCCGCAGATAAGTCGTAGAAAAGACCCCCGCATAGCGGGATCTGCGACACGCCGGGAGGCTCGGAACCGAAGAAAAGGTCTCAACGACACGCTTCCTTTCCAAGAAACCGGGGACCCGCTTACTATAAATCCTTTTCTTCTACAGCGTGTTTTGAATTCCACGGCGCAAACTTCAACAGCAGTAGCATCCCTGGAATAGCTATCAGCGTGCATGCAATGAAGAATCCTTCCCAGCCAAGATTTTTTGCCAGATAGCCGGTAGGGGCAGAGGCCAGTACCCTGGGGATGCCCATCAGGCTTGTTAATAGAGCATATTGTGTGGCAGTGAATTTCTTGTTTGTAATACTGGCCATAAACGCCGCATAGGCCGCGGTTCCCATGCCGCTACTCAAATTCTCAAAGGCGATCACACCTGACAGGGCTGGGACACTGGGCCCTATGCCCGCTAGAATGGCGAAACAGGCAGTGGATATAGCCTGCAGAAAACCAAATACCCACAGGGAACGCTTGATTCCCAGCCTGAGCATAATCACCCCTCCGATAAGAGCGCCGGCGATGGTGGCCCAAAACCCAAACAGTTTTACGACCGCACCTATTTCAGTCTTTGAAAACCCGATATCCAGATAAAAAGGGGTTGTCATGGCGCTGGCCATAGTGTCTCCGATTTTGTAGAAAAGGATAAAGGCCAGAATCCACAGCGCGCCTTGCCGGCTAAAATACTCAGTCAGTGGATCAACAACAGCCTCCCACATGGTTTCCGGTGTTCCATGTGTAATTTTTGGCTCATGAGCCAGGAGTGTTGTCAAAAGACCGGGCAGCATACAAAGGGCCATAATCAGATAAACATAAGAAAACGGTATATGGTCCGCCATTATGAGGCCTCCCCCGGAGGCCAAAAGCATCCCTATGCGGTATCCATTTATATACAGAGAAGAGGCAAGGCCCAGTTCCTCATCAGGAAAGTCTTCTCTACGGTAGGCGTCCACAACAATATCCTGGGAGGCGCTGAAGAAGGTCACTAAAAATGCTATAAAGGCAACCATCCACGGGTTATCAGCCGGATCAGTGAAGCCCAGGCCCGAGATTGAAAAAATCAGTGCCACTTGGGCAACCAGCAGCCATCCTCTTCTTCGCCCCAAAAAAGGCAGGGTAAAACGATCAAGAAAGGGGGCCCAAAGAAACTTCAAGGTATAAGGAATGCCAACTAAGGCCATCATTCCGATCACGGTCAAATCTACACCTTCTTCTTTCATCCACGCCTGTAATACGCTGATGGTCAAAAGGAGGGGGAGACCGCAGGCAAAACCCATTACGAGTGCTACGAGCATTCGACCGCTCAGAATTACTCCTATGATGGATTTTTTCTCTTCAGTTTGCACGCATACCGTCCTGTTATAACGCTCAGTAAAGAATCCGCATCCTTCGGTTCAAGCAGACCGCCAGAAAGACGGCGGGCGGGCCATGGCGGTCTCTTTTCAAAAATCGCATTCAAACTTCTAGCGAAAGAGTAGAACGCCCCCATTCCCGCAAACAACAGGCCCGTAGCAGATATTTAAGCCTAAAGCCACGACAAAGAATCCCTTCAGGGGCTGTTCACCTTCCATACCCAGACGGCTTCATAATTTGTTTCATCCGCAACCCTATCAAAACGGCTGTTTAATTCAAGTGTTAGATTTACGCATTAACCATTTGGTTATTTGAACATATTTTGTGTTGACATTTGTGGTTATTTTCTGTTAATAAATTAGGGTCAAAATATATATAATTATTAACTTATTAACCTAGTTTAGTTTACTTTATATTAATACAAATTTTATAAAAAGGAGGTGACAAAACCAAAGGTCCCGGTCTCAAGTTTGAGACTTGGCAGTCCAACCATTAATGTCATAACCTTTTCATCCATCAGTAAGGAGGTGGTATATGGCTATCAATTTCTTTACTATCATTCCTTTTGGCATGCGTCTTTAGAATTAGTAAGAACCCATAATCCAAACAATTTAACGCCAAAATCTTGAGCACTATGCTGCAGGACCAAAACGTATGTGGACCAGGGTTGGCTGCATGCCGGTTGATAAACGAGTTCTCATCATGCTTAGGATCAATTATTCAGGAGGAAAGATATGAATTCATTATGGGTATTAGTATGGTGGATAGTCATTCTTGTTCTCGGTTATTGGGTATATGCTAAGTGGGTTGCCAAAAACATTTTTGAGATCAACCCGGACAGGGCGACCCCTGCCAAGATGTACATGGACGGAGTTGACTTCATGCCGGCCAACAAAAATGTACTCTTCGGGTTCCAGCTCAATTCCATAGCAGGGGCTGCACCGATCATCGGTCCCATCGTGGCCCTTCAGTGGGGCTGGGTGCCGGCACTGCTCTGGCTGGGACTTGGTGTATTCTTTATCGGATGGCTGCACGACTTCTCGAGCGCCATGGTATCAATTAGAAACGACGGAGATACCTTCGGTGCCCTGGGTTATAAATTGATATCACCCCGGGCAAGGAAGATACTCCTGACCTTCATTTACTTTTACCTCCTTCTCATAGCAACGGCCTTCGGACATATAATTACAAAGGGCGTTAGCGGAAATGCAGCGCTTCCCTTCCCCTTACTGGTGGTTATTGCCGTTGCATTTCTGGTCGGCCATATGATCTATAAGTCAAAGGTCAACATCCTCGCAACTACCATCATCGCTATTGTCCTGATCTTCTTCTCAATCTGGTTGGGTACGGTTTGGCAGATAAAACTTTCTTATGATGTTGTCCTTATATGCGTCCTGATATTCGGCTATTTCAGCTCGATTCTCGCTGTATGGCGTTTCATCCAGCCTTACAACTACTCATCGGTGTACGTTGTGTATTTCGGGATTATCGCAGGTGTTATCGGGATCATAATCGGCCACAAGCCCATGACACTCCCCGCCTTTACAAGCTGGAGTATAGGTATGGGGCCGCTCTGGCCACTCCTTTTTGTGACAATCGCATGTGGTGCCATATCGGGATGGCACAGTCTGGTCTCCAGCACTGCAACCTCTCGGCAGCTTGAAAACGAGTTGGATATTAGACCGGTGACCGGAGGGGCCATGTTTGCGGAGTTTACCATCTCGATTATCGCCGTTATCGTATGTGCCACGGCATTTGCCGACAAGGCCGCTTATGTAGCCAAGGTAAGCAATCCCGTAGGCATCTTTGTCGGCGGTCTTGGTGGGGCTATCACATCCCTTGGACTGCCGATCGGCTATGCCAAGGCCCTTGCAGGCATGATGATCATCATTCTGGCCCTTACGGTTGTTAACCTCGTGTTTCGTTTTATGAAGGTTGCAACGGCAGAGCTTCTCGGTGATGCCATAGGTGCTGCCAAGAATCCGCACGTTGCAACCATTGTGGCCCTCATCATCACCTATGTCCTGATAAAAACAGGGACCTGGCTCTATGTCTGGGTGCTTTTTGGCGGCGCCAATCAGTTGATGGCATCTTTCGCGCTTCTGCTCGTAACCCTATATCTGGTTCAGAAGTCGAAAAACTATAAGATTGCCATCTATCCCATGTTTTTCATGTACGCCACCACTGTTTGCGCCCTGTTTTATATGTCCTTTTTCAAGCTGATTCCGGGTGCGCTCGCAGGGAAAAAGGTGTTCGGGAATTACTTTGCCGCGGCAGTGGCCATTCTGCTCATCATCCTGGCCTTGATCCTCGCCTATGACGGCTGGAAGGCCTTCATGAAATACAAAGCAGGTGTAGCGGAAGCACCTGCTGAGGCAGGAGAGTCGGCCGCATAAAAGGTTGCTGCTAACCTAAGCAAGGGGGTATGTCTCCCAGTTGACAATTTTTACTGGGGATGTATCCCTTTGCATTTATTACCTAAAAAATTGGACCATACCTGGATTAAAAAAATAGGAGATTACTTAAGGGGCTTTTTCCTCTATGGCATCGTAGAGGGGATAAGCGCAGAAAAACGTTGCCTGGACGAACTGTTTATGTTAGGGCTATTTGGAAAGGAAATTGGGTTTCCCGGCCTTTTTAACTTTTATTACCTGAGGATGATGCCCTATTATGTTAGGAGATTCAATCCCTGGAAGCGAAGGGTTTTAAGGGAAAAGGATTTTTTTGATCACATAAAAGACTAACTGTTAAATTTTACGAAGGTGTCATTATGCCAGAAAAACCAGAAAAAAAAGAAAAGGGTAAAAAGAAATCCGGAGGCGTTGTCGGGTTTTTAAAAGATTTTACATATGGAATGGCAACGCACGGCATGGCAAGGCATGCCCTTAAAACACGCTCCAGCATGGAGCACCTTTTTATCCTGATTACCATGGGCGATATGCTTGGTATTCCGATACTTCCACCTTACTATTCCCTCCGTCTCCTTCCCCATGTGGTCCCCCAGATCACTACCTGGAAACGCAGGATGTTGAGGGAAAAGGATTTCATGGACAGTATGTACTAATTAATAAATCACCTGATTTTTTAAGAGTTTTCCTCGCAAACAATTAACAGAGCTTCTTATGCATGTTTACGAGACCTTGCCAAAACACCAATATTGTCATTGCGAGCGAAGCGAAGCAATCTCATAACATTTTGATAATACACGAGATTGCTTCGTCGTTTCACTCCTCGCAATGACTAGCAGCGGTTATGCAAAGGTCTCGCTTATACTGGTTACAAAGGAGGATTTATGTCTCTTGCTGACGTTTTTGAAAAGTATCCAAAAAGACAATACATTATGTACGGAGGAAAGGGGGGACTGGGAAAGACCACCTTTTCGGCGGCAACGGCTTACTACTTAGCAAAAAAGGGTAAAAAGGTGCTCGTATTCTCAGTAGATCCCCAGGCATCACTCAGCGATATCTTCGAAAAGGATATCTTTGGCAAGGGGAATATTGAGATTATGCACAACCTGTTTGCATGCGAAATAGACGCGGATAAGAGGGTTCAGGACTACCAGGAGGAAATACGCCAGAAGATTATCTCAATGTACGGCATGAAAAAAATTCCCGAAGAGATAGACAGCTATATAAAGGCTTCATCAGCGGAACCTGCCATGGAGGAAAGCGCCATCTTCGATGCAGTAGTCGACATTGTCGTGAAAGGGGATTTTGACTATTATATCTACGATCTGGTGCCACTTGGTCATGCCCTTTATTATTTGAGCATGGCAGCAGTCTATGACGCCTGGCTGGAAAAAATAACCGCCCTCAGGGAACAGATGCACGAATACGATCAGGCTATTTCTACTATGAAACGGGAGGAGGATACGGAAACAGACGAGATATACAACGAATTGATGTATATAAAGGAGCGTATCGGACAGTCCTCCAAGATCATGACGGATACTGAAAAGACCGCCTTCTTCTTTGTGGTTAATCCCGAAGAAATGACCATAATAGATACTGAAAAGGCCGGACAACTCTTTTCCAAATACGACGTTCCGCTTGTGGGGTATGTTGTTAACCGTGTTATTAGCCGGGACTTGTTGAATGAAAACATACCGACATACCTGAAAAACAGGATTGAGATGCAGGCGGATGCCCTTAATATGATAGACCAGAAATTTGGTTCCCTTGTACTTTCACAAGTGCCCGAATTTGATTCCGAAATAAAAGGTCTTGATACCATTCGAAAACTAGCAGAAGTGATGTTTGAGGAGAAGTTGTCATGAAAAATACAATGGCAGATTTTTTTAAGGAACACCCTGAAATGCGCTACATCTATTTTGGCGGAAAAGGAGGAGTCGGCAAGACGGTTGTGGCGGCAGCTGTGGCACTCTGGATGGCAAAGCAGGGCAAAAAGACACTCCTTGCATCCACAAACCCGGTGCACAGCCTTTCAAACCTCTTTAAGCTCGACGTCTTCGGAAGGGCCGTGTTGATACCCGGGATCGATAACCTTTATGTTCAAGAAATAGACACAAAGGAAACCATTGAAAAATCAAAGACAGAAATCAAGGAGAAAATAGGCTGGTTTCTAAAATTTGCCGATATTCCAACCAAGGCCGATGACTTTATAGAGTCTGCAACCATGAACCCGGCCTTTGAGGAGTCGGCTATGTTCGAGAATATGATAAATATTATATTCGAAGACGCATTCGAATTTTATGTCTTTGACACCGCTCCCACTGCTAATGCCAGAAGACTTCTGGGTATGTCAAAGGTCTATACCCTATGGGTGGACAAGATGATGCAAAGCCGGGATGAGGCCAAAAGCATGAGGTTGAGCCTTTCCTTTAGAAAAAAGAAGGTCGAGGAAGAAGAAGACCCTCTCCTTGATTATCTAACGACCTTCCGGGAACGAATCGATCAAATGCGGACGATCCTGACGGATGATAAGAAAAGCGCTTTCTTTTTCGTGACCCTTCTTGAATCCCTGCCCATCGCGGTGATTCGTCGCTTTATCGGTTGGTTTAAGGATTTCGGGATACCAATAGGCGGAGTGATTATAAATCAAGCTATCGACAAATCCGAGATAGGTGAGGACACCGCTGAATTCATATTAAACCGCGTTAAAATGCAGGACCGGT
>CAZUHR010000148.1:0-8053 GCA_964620335.1 uncultured Desulfobacteraceae bacterium | reverse complement strand
CTCTCAATCAAACCGGACTTTGTCCAGGCCCTTAACAATCTGGCTGTTGCCTATACTGGAAAGGGAGAATATGACAAGGCTATTTCTTTGTTTAAAAGAATAATTGGGCTCCGGCCTACTAGTCCTATTGTCTATTATTATATAGCCAGCATATATTCAGAGCAAAACAAGATACAGGAATCAATAGATTGTATCAAGAATGCCATCAGGACGGGTTTTAAAGACTGGGATCTTCTAAAAACCGACAAGAATTTGCAAAATGTTAGAAATTCTCAACAATTTAAAGAATTTTTAAAAAACCACTAAATATAATTGTCCGGCAATCTCAGGCTCTGGTTTTCGTTATTTCTGATTCCATAACATAAGCTGAAGAGGATAGCGTTTGTTTTCCCTTCACACCGCGTGTATGGACTTAAAAGTCGTAACTCACTTCGGTTTTTCCGTGTTTTGGCCTTTATTGAGCTCCTGTTTCTCTTCAGGCCCTTGCTGCTTGACATGCTTAAGCCTTTACATTATTTAAAATGGGATTAAGACCCAATTTTTCAAACTAACGGGAACTGCCTTGCTGTGTGTTTTCGATGTCCAGGGCCCTGTGCCCAACCATCAAAGTAAGTCTTTGTCTTGATTCTGGACCGCTTGATTAAGCATCACTTAAAACATTTTACATCATATTAAAAGGAGGCGAATCAATTCATGGAGTATTCGATAAGCCCTGACGGGGAACAGTTCAAGCTCCCTGAGGAAAACGATTATTTGGAAGAATTCGAAAGGCTTGAGCAACTGGTACAGTCCAAGAGCGAAGAAGGCTTGGAAATTGTTGTGGTCATGGGCCTTGGGTTTGTGGGCGCTGTTATGGCAGGAGTCGTGGCCGACTCGGTGGATAAGAGCACAGGCAAGCCCAAAAATTTTGTCATAGGCATGCAGAGACCGAGTGCCAGGAGCTTCTGGAAGATACCTCTCTTAAACCGTGGTATATCCCCGATAAAGGCGGAAGATCCTGAAGTGGCACCCATGATCGAGCGCTGTGTGAATAAAAAAAAGACACTGACCGCCACCTTTACTCATGATGCCCTTAAATTAGCAGATATACTGGTGGTGGACGTTCAGTGTGATTTTATAAAACAGGAACTGGGTAATCTTAAAAGTGGGTATGCAGACATAAGCGATCTGGAGGCCAGTTTCAGGATAATCGGAGAAAAAATCTCCCCCCACTGTCTTGTATTAATAGAAACCACAGTGCCCCCCGGTACAACCGAATATGTGGCATATCCCTTAATAAAAAAGGCATTTAAGGTTCGAGGTATAGATGAAGAACCGCTGTTGGCCCACAGCTTTGAAAGGGTGATGCCGGGACGAGATTACGTGCGATCCGTAAGAGACTTCTGGCGCGTGTGCAGCGGAATTAATGAGGAAAGCCGCGAAAAGGTGAGGAAATTTCTTTCAGACATCCTTAACGTGGATGAATACCCGCTAACCGTCCTTGACAGGCCCATTGAAAGCGAAACCTGCAAAATAGTTGAAAATACTTACAGGGCAACAATCCTGGCCCTGCTTAACGAATGGAGCCTGTTTGCAGAGACCAACGGCGTGGACCTCATCAAGGTGATCAATGCCATCAAAGTTCGTCCCACACATAGCAATATCATCTTCCCAGGCCCAGGCATTGGAGGGTACTGTCTTCCCAAAGATGGTGGTTTGGGCCTCTGGGCATACAAACATCTGATGGGATTTGAAACAGAGATCTTCCAGATTACCCCTCAGGCTATCAACGCCAACGACACCCGGGCATTGCATGCAGCCCAGCTTGTGCGCGATGCCCTCAGAAACATGGGCCTGATTGTTGCGGCCTCACAAGTAGCCGTCCTAGGGGCATCTTACCGAGAGGATGTTGGCGATACCCGTTATAGCGGATCTGAAATTATTGTCCGGAAACTGACAGAAATGGGAGCCGATGTCAAAGCCCATGACCCATATGTGCAACATTGGTGGGAGCTTGAAAAACAGGAAACATTTCCGGCCTCCGGTCTCAGCTGGTCGCGCTTCTTCCGCAACCAAGAACACCTCAAGGAATTTAAGATGACAACCGACCTGAAAGATGTCCTCAAAGGCTCCGACGCCGTAGTCTTTGCGGTTCGGCACAAACCCTATCTGGATCTGGAACCTGAAGAAGTGGTCGGCATGTCTGGAGCTCCCCTTGCGGTTGTGGATTGTTTTGGTATCCTGGATGACAGAAGGATTGAACGCTATTTCGAATTGGGTTGCGAAGTCAAGGGCCTGGGTCGCGGACATATTAACAGAATAAAAGACAACGTCCGAAAAAAGAAAATGGGGCCTGATACCTCATAGCTTACAACACCAAACTCATTCGGCTATGAACTGTCAGCTCTAATAAATAGAGTTGTCTCAAATGCGAGGAGGTCCATTATGAATAAGAAAACCCATATTTTCATGTTGCTGGCCAGTCTCTGTTTGTTTCTTGTACCTTTTTCGTCTCACGCTGATGAATGGGGTGACATTACCATACCACCAGAAAAAGCCATCAAGATTGGTTTGGGCGCTATGCTTACCGGGGATTACGCAAGTTTGGGAATCGACATAAAGCATGGGGCAGAGATGGCTGTTGATAAAAAAGGCTCCATCCTGGGCCATACTGTGGTCTTGCAGGCAGAAGATGATGGCTGTGCTGGTCCACCTTCCGTAGCAATTGCTGAAAAACTGTGCAATGATCCTTTGATAGTGGGGCTTGTAGGCTATATGTGCAGCGGTGGCAGCAAACCCGCCTCGGATATCCATAACAAATACAAGGTTGTCATGATCTCTCCATCCTCAACGGCCCTTGAGTTGACAACTCGCGGTATACCTATCTTCTTCCGCACATGCTGGAACGATAAGATCCAGGCCAGAAGGGCCGCCTCTTTCGCCCATAGCCACAAGTGGACAAAAGTAGCCGTTATTCACGATAAGTCTGATTACGGACAGAGTCTCGGAGAAGATTTTGCTGAGCGTATCAGACAACAAAATGGCAAGATCCTGGCTTTTGAAGGCATAACACGGGGAGATAAAGATTTTTCACCCGTGCTTACCAAGATCAAACCATTAAACCCCCAGCTGATATATTACGGTGGTATGGCCGCAGAGGGAGTTCTGGTGGCTCGCCAGATGAAACGGGTGGGTCTTAGAAAGACCCATTTCATGAGCGACGATGGGTGTTACACGGAAAAAGATTTTATTCAGGCCGGAGGAAAGGCCACTAACGGCTGTTATGTCACTTACGCTAGGCAACCTGATCCAGATTGGATCAAAAATTTCGAGGCCAAATACGGGCCAAGACAGACATTTTCTCCCCAGGCCTATGATGCAGCTAATATCCTCATGCTGGCCGTTGAAAAAGCAGCACAAAAGCAGCCCGACGGGAGCCTGATCATTGGGAAAAAGGCCCTGAGGAATGCTGTGGCAGATACAAAATATAACGGAATCACCGGTGAAATTTCCTTCGATCCTTATGGCGACCGCACAGGCTCAGTGGTAGTGATCTACAAAGTGGTTGAAGAAAATGGAAGACGTTTTTTCAAGCAGATGATCTTTTAGAAGTGAACTTTCCTTTGCCGGTTTACATTATCACGTTTGGACAAATGACCAGAAAAAAAGTTCTCATATGGTATCATGTCCTATATCCTCAATCCTGAAGTCATCATCGATCAGGTTATCAACGGGCTCACCATTGGCGGTATCTATGCTCTGATTGCCTTGGGATATACGCTTGTCTACGGAATCCTCTTCATGATTAATTTCGCCCACGGTGAAATTTTCATGTTCGGATCTTTTGGTGGATTCGCAGCCCTTACATATTTTGTAAACAGCGGTTTCGCTGATTCTCACCCCGGCCTTTCAATCATCATTGCCTTTCTGGTCGCAATGATTATCTCTTCCGTGCTCGGCGCACTATTGGAACGCATCGCATACAGGCCGCTTAGAAATGCCCCTAGACTTGCCCCTCTCATCAGTGCAATCGGTGCCTCAATTTTTCTCCAGAACGCAATGATGCTTATAATCAAAGCCCGTATGCAGGTCTACCCCGATGTTATACAGGAGCAATACATCGAGATCGGTTGGGTCAGCATTTCCAATTTCCAAATCCTTATAATTTTGGGGTCTGTTTTACTCATGATCTTTCTCTATCTCTTTATCCAGAAGACCAAAACAGGTAAAGCCATGAGGGCGGTGGCAGAGGACAGGGAGGCCGCCTCGCTTATGGGTATCGATGTAAACAGGATCATCCTGACCACCTTTATAATCGGTTCAGCCCTGGCCGCCGCGGCAGGCGTTATGGTGGGCATTTATTATACCCAGATCAATCATATGATGGGCTTTATACCAGGAATCAAGGCCTTTACCGCTGCCGTCCTGGGCGGTATCGGAAACGTGCCGGGTGCAATGTTAGGTGGATTTTTTTTGGGATTGGCAGAGGCCTTCGGGGTCTTGATTATGCCGGCAGAATACAAGGATGTGATTGCTTTTGGCCTTCTTGTCCTTGTACTGATTTTTAGACCAAGTGGAATATTGGGTGAAGTCGTCTCTGAAAGGTCCTAATTCGAATGCAAAACCATAGAAAAATAAAATATTTCTTTTCAAAATTCAGGTTTCCGCCTACTGCATTCTACATCGCCCTTTTCCTATTCCTGATACTATTGCCCCCTTTTTTAGGCAATTACTGGACACAAGTCCTGGGAGATATAGGAATTTATGTCATGCTGGGTATCGGTCTTAATGTGGTTGTCGGTTTCGCAGGGCTCCTCGACCTGGGTTATGTAGCATTCTATGCTATCGGTGCCTATGGATATGGCCTGCTGGCCTCGCCCCACTTCGGGATCCATATTCCCTTCTGGCTAATGCTCCCCGCCTGCGTGGCCCTCTCCGCAGGAGGTGGGGCCTTGCTAGGTATTCCTGTCCTCCGAATGCGTGGCGATTATCTGGCAATTGTAACCCTTGGTTTTGGAGAAATCATCCGCATTGTCCTCAACAATATGGATACGGTAACCAACGGGCCCAGAGGCCTTTTAAGAATAGACCCGCCCGCAATTGGGGATTTCGTCGTGAATAGTCCCTTCAGATGGTACTACCTGATTCTTGTTGGCATTCTCTTGTCCACATTTGTTGCCGATCGGCTAAACAACTCCCGTATTGGAAGGGCCTGGATCGCCATGCGCGAAGACCAGGATGCCGCCGCAGTAATGGGAATCAACATCCTTAAATACAAGTTGCTTGCATTTGCAATTGGTGCTTCATTTGCAGGGATTGGTGGCGCCATCTTTGCGGCCAGACAGGGATCGATCTTCCCCGAAAATTTTTCCCTAATGGTTTCTATTAACGTTCTGTGCCTGATCATTATTGGGGGAATGGGAAGCATTCCAGGTGTAATCTTGGGGTCTGTAATCCTCATCGGTCTCCCGGAGGTGTTGCGCGTGGCACAGCAATACAGAATGCTCGCATTTGGCGGGCTGCTGGTTATAATGATGATCTTCAGACCTACGGGCTTCATACCCTCCGCCAGAAGGAAGATGGAATTTAAGGAATGAAGTAAATATTACTGCCTAGAATTAAGCGTTATGACCATCTTGTTGCAGACAAAAAAACTAACAAAAAACTTCGGTGGGCTCACTGCGCTGAATAGCTTCGATTTTGAGGTTCATTCAGGTATGATCGCAGGGCTTATCGGGCCCAACGGGGCCGGTAAAACAACGCTTTTTAATTGTTTGACCGGAGTGTATCCATGGAATAGCGGCGACATTCTTTTTTTAAACAAAAGTATCAATGGAGTCAAAAGTCATGAAATAACATCCTTGGGCATCTCCAGAACCTTTCAGAATATCCGTCTTTTTAATAACATGACCGCCCTTGAAAATATCCTGGTCGGCCACCACTGTCGAATGAAAACAGGTGTGTGGGGGGCAATCATGCGAAACGGCCCCGCAATGGATGAATCAAAAAGGGCCTTTGGAAAAGCACAGGAACTTCTGGAATTTGTTGGGCTTGAAGAAAAAGGCGATTTTCTGGCAAAGAACCTGCCATACGGGGATCAGCGCAGGCTCGAAATGGCCAGAGCACTGGCTACTGAGCCCAAGCTGCTCTTATTGGACGAACCCACTGCGGGTATGAATCCGCTGGAAACAAAAAAATTGACCCAATTTATTGAAAATGTCCGTACTGAACTGGGTCTCACAATTCTTCTCATAGAACACGATATGCGCGTGGTAATGAGTATCTCCGACAGGGTTACGGTTCTCGATTTTGGCGTTAAAATCTCAGAGGGCAGCCCTAAAGAAGTCCAAAAAAATCCCAGAGTAGTCGAAGCCTATTTGGGACGACTTGGAACCATAATGGGCAAGAAGGCCGCAGCAAGCAAGGCAGAAGGTGTTGAATGAATAACCAAGAACCATTGCTCAGGGTCCAGGATATTGATACATATTATGGCAATATCCACGCCCTCAAAGGAGTATCCTTAACTGTAAACGAAAGCGAAATCGTCACCTTTATCGGCAGTAACGGTGCAGGCAAAACTACTATGCTCAATACCCTCTCAGGTATTCTCAAGACAAGGGGGGGTACGATCTCATTTCGCGGAGCGCGCATTGATCAGCTTTCGCCCCACAAAATAGTGCGCATAGGGATTTCTCAGGTCCCGGAAGGCAGAAAAATATTCTCCCGCCTGAGCGTCATCGAGAACCTTGAGATGGGAGCCTTTATCAGAGATGACACAATAACAATTAAAACGGATATGGAGAGCGCCTTTGATCTGTTTCCCCGGTTGAGAGAAAGACGACACCAGATAGCCGGTACTCTCTCCGGTGGTGAGCAACAGATGTTAGCCATTGCCAGGGCATTTATGGCCCGACCCCACCTCCTGCTCCTTGACGAACCCTCCATGGGTCTTTCACCCCTCTTGGTTGAGACCATATTTGATACGATCAAACGTATCAACAAGGAGGGAACCGCCACTTTGTTAGTGGAACAGAATGCACTAATGGCCTTTCAGATAGCGACTCGAGGCTATGTCATCCAGACAGGCCAGATTGTCCTGGAAGACAAAACGGAAAACCTTCAGGAAGATGAGATGGTCAAAAAACTCTATCTCGGTATTGAGGCGGAGTGATCTATCTGATTCAACAACCCTTACTCTTTTTCCAGAGGAATAAAGGCTGTGGGACCCACGACAAGTTGAATGCCGTTATCCAGCTTCAGGATATAAAATTCAAATTCGGATTCGGTCCTCTCCACGATAGTACCCTTTACTCCTTTATAGCCTTTGGTCATTTCTATTTCCGTTCCAGGTTCAAGCATAACTCATCCTTTCAGGCTGGAGAAAAGTGCCATACCGAGCCTTTACCAGCAATGCGGACCAATAAAACATGATAAATCCCGCTAGGCACATGGGGTATGGGCCATGGCGGTCTCTTTTCAAAAATCGCATTCAAACTTCTACCGAAAGAGTCGAACGCCCCCATTCCCGCAAATAGACAGACCGGAGCACATATTGAAGACCGATGCCACGACAAAGGGTCCCTCCAGGGGCTGTCCAAGGCTGAAATTCCAGGCCTCACTAACGTTCCATAAAAGGTCGACCTATGCGGCTTTTGAAAAGAGACCCCCATGGCCCTATTTTATAAGTATCAGGGCGAAGCTTGCCCGCCGTACTTCAGGCGGGGTATGGGGCTCTTCGAAAGGACGCATTTTCCGTATCAAACTTCCTCCGACCGATGCTGCGGCCCGAGTCGCGGTCTGCACTGCAACGACCTAATGGAATCCATTTCCTTCGGTTCCAGCGGGCCGCAGGGAGGGCGAAGGTGGATCTTTATTCCCCAGTCAACACTGCTTCCTGCACCCTGATCTTCAATTTTTTCCAGCATGATTGAAAGATGTATTGCGGGATGATCCTATATATACCCTTAATTGAAACTGAACCGATTTTCGCCAAAAAGCTTAAGGCATGCCTCAACAACGTCTGGATCATAGAGCTTTCCCTTGTTCCCGGATATTTCATCTAATGCCTTATCAA
>CAZUHR010000147.1:0-8156 GCA_964620335.1 uncultured Desulfobacteraceae bacterium | reverse complement strand
CCCGTGAAACTTGAATACTGAGCCGTGCGCATCCGAACCCCCAATGGCGGCTACCTTCCGTTTCCGGCACAAGCTGTCCCAAAAGGAAAGGGTTTGTTCACTGGGGCCCTTCAACACCTGGGATTTGAACATCAGTAAAAACAGGCCATGAACCGGGCTCTTGACCCGCTCTTTCCACCTTGATGAATAATTCCATATGCAGATCCCTGTAAAACCGGTTACTGAAAGATCGTTCCAAGTGTATGCGACAGATTTTTCGTGGAAAGGCATGCCTTTTTCAAAAGGGTGGGCCATAAAACCGAAGCCTCCCCGGGTCTCTACAAGGTCAATGACCTCTTGAGGTGATAAAGATCCACTCTTGACCATTTCCTTTAAATCGTATGCCAGATAGTGATGATATCTCCCGCCTATTTCCAGGCCTAAAAGTACCAGGACACCCTTGTAAAAACCCTCTTCCTCAAGATGAAGGTCTTCGGTCATATAGTCATGATCATTGAGGGTAATAAAGTCAAGACCAACCCTTTTAGCGGATTTAGCTAGCTCTGATACGGCCGCTGCCCCATCCGAATATGTGGAGTGTATGTGCAGGTTGCCAACGTATTCAATGAATTCAGTCAAAGTTAAATCTGATCGGTTAAATGGTTAATTGGTCAAACCTAATGGTGATCCCTTACATTCAAAAAATAAGAAATTATATAACACTTTAGCTCTTTAAAATTAGCAAAGAAAAGGCCTCAAAGCCAAGCTTTATCTAAAACAAAATCTGTAATGGGTCTTTTGAAATGTAATAGGAGGGGCTATGGGGGTCTCTTTTCAAAAGCCGCATATGCTTACCTTATTTCATGGAACGGCAGTGGGGCCTTAAACCTCTGCTTGGGACAGCCCCTGAAGGGCCTCTTCGTCGTGGCGTTGGCCTTTACTGCCTGTCCGGCGGCCTGATCTTTGCGGGATTGGGGGCGTTCGACTAGCTCAATAGAATTTTTGATGCGGCTTTTGAAAAGAGACCCCCATGGCCCTACAGTATAAACCTAAACTGATTTTTTCAAAACTCTAAGTTGTTACAAAACTAGACAATTTGCCCATTCAACAGCCTTGCCGCATCATTCATATTCCCTCAAAGCCCTTAGGCCCATTTTCATGGGCCAGAATATGGCCGCCATATTGATCAAAAAGGCAGCAAGAAAAGAGAGCGCTATGAGGGCCCATTGATATGCGGTGACCGGGGTACCCCTTAAATTGGAAATGAACAACACATAAACTGGACCCGCCTCAAGCACGATAATTATGCCGATAAAGAGCGAACTGACTATCATAAAAAGGACCCCGCCAAAACCGCTTGCTACCTGTGCTATATTCTGACAACTGAAATTTGGATACAACGCCCCATAACCGATTCCAAGTGCAACAATCCCGAATACCATAAAAAACATGGTGCCGGATGAAAGCAACATCATAAACTTACTTACTTCCAACATATGATTTGTCAGGGTAATCAATACCTCTGCGAGAACGAGCATGGGCAACAAGAATGAAAAATATTTTCCCCACAGGTATCTCTTAAGGCTCAGGGGAGACGAACGAACGATCCAGTAGGCTTCTCCCTCAGCACTTATGGCCGTAAATACAAAGCGGGCCGAAACCGCTGCAAGTACAAATCCTGCAAGGCCCATGTTTAGGAAAGCAAGTATGTTCTGCAGAAAATCCAGTCGTATGGGGCTCTTATCCAGAGGAAGCACGGTAAAATTGTAAACATACACAACTACCAGGGCAATAAGCAGCAGCAATTGAGACCACTGCGTATTGTCACGAAAAAATGTCCGGATGTCTTTGGATATGACCGCGCCCAAATCTCCTCCAAATGGTTTGGTGATAAATTTGGCGAAAAGATCAAGCACCCTTCTCCCCCCTAAACGTCTCTTCTTGGCCTCCTGCGACTTGGAAAAGCCTTCAAAATATACTGCACGGGCGACCCACACATTTATGACCACCAGTGCCGCTGCAGTGGTCCATGTGAGCGCTACTCCGAACAGAATTCCCCCTCCGGATCCTATCAAGCTCCCCCAGACGGTCTCCGTGATCCATTGTGTAGGAAGATAAGGGGATTGCGGTGCTTTCAGGGCATTCAAATATTGTGCGACAGTAAAAAAGGCCTCGGGATCAACCAGTCTCTCCGGCCTCATAAATCTGAAAAGCAGATAAAGAGCCCCCATCATTAAAACAAGCAAAAGCATTATGATATCTCGCGTTCTCTGCGCGGGAAAAACGTGAACAAGGATCATGGTCAAAAGGATTCCTATTCCGGCGGCAATAATCACCATGGCCAGGTTCATATGAAGAACCGTAAAGTAAAAGACCGGTCCGGGTCGATACACATAAGCGTATGCCATAAAGACGGGTAGCCCGAATATGATGAGCATCCACGAGCTGTCCATCACCGTGAAAACAGCCCTGGAGACAAAGAGTTCCTCCACGTCCACGGGGGTGGAGTGGCACAGTTCGAGGTCCCCGGAAAGATAAAGGTTGGACAGGGCCGTTATGATATGACTGAAGACCAAAAGTGAGAAAAAGGTCAGGATAATCATGGAAAGGAGGTGGCGGGCCAGGACGTCTCCTATCATTTCAGCAGATTGAAAATATATCAGTACGCGGCAGGATACTGCGAACATGCCTGCGCAGAAAGCAAGACCCAGTCCGCTCATCAGAATTATTCTCTTTCTTTTCCCATTCTGTGAACGGACAAGCTGGTTTCTGAAACCCGAAAACCTAGGCCTAATTAGAAGATAAAGGCCTTTCATGTGCGATCCTTTTCCCCTCGGTCAGTTTCAGGAAAATGTTTTCAAGATTGCCTTCTACGCCTGCCTGATGTCTAAGGCCGTCCCCGGATCCCTGGGCAATTATTTCACCTTCCTGTATTATTGCGATTTCATCACACACCTCTTCGGCCACTTGTAGAGAATGGGTGGACATGAAAATGGTCGTGCCCATGCGGGCCTGATCCCTGAATATGTCCTTTACAAGCCTTGCACCCCTCGGATCAAGCCCAACTATGGGCTCATCCACAATAAGGACCTTAGGCCCATGAAGCAGGGCCGCACACATCACCAACCGTTGCTTCATGCCATGAGAATAGCTTCCCACTAACTCTTGCTGCCAATGACTCAGTTCGAAAATATCCAACAACTCAGAAATCTTTTTACGCAATGCCGGTGAATTGTTCAAACTGTAAAGGCCTGCAATAAATTGGAGGAACTCCAGACCGCTGAGTTTTTCGTAAACAAACGGCCGATCCGGTATAAAGCCAACCCACCGTTTGACCTTGGAAGGCTCCCTGGCGAGATTCGTGTCGTTTATAATTATTTGACCCTCAGTTGGTGCAAGCACCCCGGCCATCATCTTAATGGTGGTAGTCTTCCCAGCGCCGTTCGGTCCCAAAAAACCAAAAACCACACCCTTGCCAACCTTTAGGTTGATCTTGTCGACGGCACGAAAGCCTTTGTAAACTTTTGTTAAATCAATAAGTTTAATCATATCCATAATCAATAACCTTAAGTCCAATTTTGCCGATTAGACCGATGATCCCCACCTGCCTTCTCAATCCTCCTTCAACAAGCTTGATATGGGTGGCATCAACAGGCATTTGGTTAAGAGTCGCGTCCATTGATACCCATTCTCCCAGGTAACCTTCCGTCCAGGCATGATAATAAAATCCCCCGCGTACATATACAAGCCCAACGCACACTCTCGCAGGTATTCCGGAAGCCCTTAGCAGTGCCGTGAGTAAAACAGAGTGCTCGTTACAATCTCCGATCCTCTTGTTTAAAACCTCCAATGCCCCGGGAACCGCGAGAACCGGCTGCTTCCTCAAGTTTTTATAAACCCATGACTTAAGCCTTTGAGCCACCAAAATAGGATTTTTGGATTCTCTTGCAACCTCCAGGGCCTTTTCCCTGATCTCTTTATGATCACTTTCAATGTTCAACTCAGGCTGAAGAAAAGACTTCATTTCTGTAGAATCACCAGTATAAGGAAGAGAATATGTGGCCTTTAAAGGTACTTTTTCTTTAGTAATTTCGAGTATTCCCGAGCGGAACCTCTGCCTCTCCCTGTTAAGCATGCTTGTATCAAAACGAATATCATTCAGGCCTTCCACCTCAAGCTTAAGGTATGTCAGCATGCCAGCTCTGGGTAACTGTCTTTTAAGACCTATTGCGGCCAGTTCATAGAAATCATCTCCTCCACCACCATCGATATCCTTGCTCGCCCTGCCAACACTTGACTTGACCAGAGTAAGCCCCATAAAGCCGGTTTGTTTTAGAACATTGCCGCTTTCATCAAGCCAGAATGTCATACCTTGACCCAGCATTTCACCTGACAAACGAATAGCTTTGTATTCTATTCGATTAATCACAATGGTCTCTTTCCCCTCCACTTTAAGGACCATATTCTTTTGCGCCATCGTGGATGGATCAAAAACAGGGAACATGAAAGAATCCCCTGCCTCAAGTCGTCTACCCCTGAAAAACAGGGCTATTCCACCTCCAATAACAGGCTTTTCGGAAAGTATGATGCTTTCGTTTCTCTTGGCCAAACCCTCCCCTATTTTCAAAAGCATTCGATTGCCATCGACCTTCCCTGAAACATGAAAACTTACTACCCCCGAAGTCATCCTGAAAAAAAAATTCTTCAAGTGGAACTGATGATCAGCTACGGATTGAGTCACCGTGCGGATGACACTGGCCTGCCCCAACAGGTTCAGTTTCAAAAAGACCTGCTCCTGGATAAGATATTCATCTTCCACAGGACTTACATGGGTGACGGCATACCCCACCTTTTTTCCCTTGAGATATATCTCCATCCAATCATGTAGAGAGGATGTTATTTTCGCGGCTTTATCAGTAATAAAATCAGCCTGTTCATCAGGTTTGCCAAAGTTTGTTTTTCTCACCAGCAGCCCGATCATGAGCAGCCACACAATAATAATACAGCCCCCAATAATATTAAACAGATGTCTCTTTCTAATTGTGTTCATGTGTCTCATCTTGTCCCGAACAGGTTATCAAAGTGTGGGATATGAAATCTAAGAGTGTGATGTTAGGCATGGGAAGGGTTGCAGGATTTGGGAGCATAAACCATATATCACAAAGGGTACCCGATTTTGCCAAGAAGGGTCAGGGCATTGGACAGGAGTTCTTGCAAGGAACCTTTTGGAAGACCTGCACCTTCCACGACCCTTGCTGCAAATGACTCGGTCATGAGATCATATGGACCATGGGCATCCGAGTTAATTACAAGTCTTGCGCCCGTCTCTGTGGCAACCCTCGCGACATGGCCGTTCGCAAAGCAGTGCCCCGATCTACCGGAGACTTCAAGAAGTACCCCTTTTTCAGCAGCCAGAGCGGCCTGTTCAGATGAGATCAAACCCGGGTGTGCAAGGATATCCGCACCAGCTTCAAGAGCGGCCTGGTTGGTTCCTTCCGCCACTGGTTCCACGGGGCTTTCGCCATGAACGACCACAAGCGCTGCCCCCAGTTCCCTTGCCATAGTTACCATGGATCCTATCAGGCTGGGCGGGACGTGCGTCAATTCCACCCCCGGAACCACTTTTACCGATTGGGCCCGGTTAAGTTCCTCGGATACCTGCGCTATACGGGGAACTATAAAATCAAGATTGGAGGAATCGGCATGATCAGTGATAGACACCGCCCTGTAGCCCATCACCTCAAGGCGTCTGACAAGCTCTGAGGGAATCAGTTCTCCATCACTAAAGAAGGTATGTGTATGCAGGTCTATCACAAGAAGTATCGAAAAAGCTGAAGGTAAAATACGCCAAATTCTGGGCTTTGGTTCACTTCAGTCACTTTGGCCCATTACATCTTATATTTCCCAAAATCTTCAGGATTTAGATTTTCAAGTATATCTTGCCATTTCTTTCCCTTTTCAGACTTATCCTCGGGCTCAGCCTTCAGGTCAATCTGGCTGGATTTATTTATGACCTCTTCAGAGACAAAAATAGGGGCTTTCGCTCTGAGTGAAAGGGCAAGGGCGTCGCTCGGTCTGGCATCAATAGACATCTCTTTTTTGCCATGTCTGAAATGGACAAGGGCATAATAGGTGTTGTCCTTTAAATCGCACACCTCGATCTTCAAGACTTTCACGTCAATCATTTCCATCATATTCTTGAGTAAATCATGGGTCATGGGCCTGGAAAACTTGATGCCCTCCAATTCACTGGCAATAGCCGTAGCCTCCAATAGCCCGATCCAGATGGGCAGGGTCTGGTCACCATCAACCTCCTTAAGAATGACAATAGGACTATTTGTTATTGAATCTACAGTCAAGCCAGATATCACCATAGATCTATACATAGTTCCCTCCATGGGTAGCCGCAGGTTTTTAGGTTAATTATACGCTGTCGGTATTATTCTTAAACATACAATTCCATTTGTCAACCGCACTGTCCAGCAATAAAATGCGGTTATTTAAAAAATATCATGCAGCCTCAACCTACAATTTGCTTCTTGCAAGGATCCTGGTTTACTTGTAGATTAAATATTGCAACACTTTGGCATTGGCTAATTGCGTTGCCATAGGGGCATCTTCGTCGCGGCGTTCCCCCTTCCTGCCTGTCCGGTGTGGCCTTATATTTGTGGGTTTGGGGGCGTTCGACTATTCCGCCAGAGGCGGGCAAGCTCAGCAGAATTTGTGATGCGTCTTTTGAAAAGAGACCCCCATGGCCCCCAAAATACCCTATTGACTTTTTAAATGTATTATTAAACGTTTAGCACGGTGCCATACAAAACAATAATGGAATAGTGAAATGATAGAATAATGGGTTAAAGGAAAATAAAAGAAAAATCGCCTCGATAAAACAATATTATTTCAATAAGACCTAGAATTTATAAGAGGTTTAATTATTTCAAATCTAACATGAAATCGAACCGTAAAAAATCATTTTACCCTTTCGAGCTTGACCAAAAGCCCGGATTTTTTCTTACGTGGTTTCTTTACAGGCTCTTCAAACACGTACAATTTGACAAGAACATATCCGAGTACCTGAAGCAGATGCATCGCGAGGGTACCGTAGTCTATGCCATGAAATACAAGGGCTATCTGGACTACCTCCTTTATCATTACCGTTTTCGAAGAAGCCGTCTTCCCTATCCCAAAATCTCCTTTGACATGAACATCTCACTGCTCCTGCCTGTTTCCCAGTTTATGAAGGTCCTGAAATATTATGTTTCATTCTTCTTCAGGCAGGGTAAACTGCCCAACCCGTTTAGTACAGGATTCTTTAAAAGCGCGATTAAACAGGGAACCACCTCGCTTCTCTGTCTGGTTGACCCCAAGGGATTTCAAAGACAATTTGTCCATGCGGAGAAGGACCATTTCCACTTTCTCCTTGAGACCCAAAAAGAAATGGAAAGACCTGTCTATCTAGTACCCTTGCTTGTTATCTATCAAAAGGCCCCGGAAAAGCAACATGCAAGTTTACTTGACATATTCTTCGGATACAGGGATAAGCCCGGGCTCATAAGAAAGATCGCCCTCTTTTTCAGACATCACCGCAAGGCTTTCATAGACTTTGGCAGGCCCCTGGATCTTAAAACATATCTGGAAAGCCAGCCCGAGGACCGAACCATTGGACAAGCGGCTTTAGAGATCAGGCAGATGCTCGTTGAAAGCATTGATATGCAAAAAAGAATAATCCTTGGCCCTGTTATGAAATCCAGGCAGCAGACTAAAGAAATAGTCCTTAAGGACAAGGAAATTATACAGGCAATTAGAAGCACGGCAGATGGAAATGAAAAACAGTTAAAACAGCTTAGAAAAAAAGCAGGTGGATACTTCGACGAAATCGCTGCGGATTACAATATTGCATACATACAATTTTTCTACAGGCTCCTGACGTGGTTCTGGAAAAAGACCTTTGAGGGAATTGATGTTCGTTTAGAGGAAATAACCCTTTTGAGGGAGTGGGCAAGGCGGGGGCCACTTATCTACATCCCATCACACAAGAGTCATATCGACTACCTGGCCATAAATTATATACTTTACCTTAACCATATGCATGTTCCCCGTGTTGCGGCCGGAAAGAATATGTCCTTCTGGCCCATGGGGCATTTCGCCAGGAAATCAGGGGCCATTTTCATCAGGAG
>CAZUHR010000146.1:0-8229 GCA_964620335.1 uncultured Desulfobacteraceae bacterium | reverse complement strand
CATTAACTGCTTGGCCAAAGAGGAACTTGCAGGGCCTGTAATTACCTCAATTAGTACTTCGGCAAACTTCGTTGCTATTATTTCTATATACTCCTTTGAGATTTGATCCCCAACTCCATAATTCAATCCAATATGGTCCATAACCTTTCTTGCGGGTTCGTCAATCCTCCAGATTTTTCCTTCAGCATTTACGCCAAGTAAAATAGATCCTACAGATACACAACTCGTTGATATAATCTCTCCATTTTTCGATATGGCAATGTTGGATGTTCCTCCACCAATGTCACAAGACAATATTGTTTTATTACAGTCTTTAGATCTATTTGTTGCACCCGAACCCATTGCAGCGATTAAGCTTTCGAAATTTGGACCTGCCGTTGCTGCGACAAATTTTCCTGCATCATTGGAAAGGGCTTCTGCTATTTGTCTCGCGTTATCTTTCTTAGCTGTCTCTCCAGTTACGATAACTGCACCTGTTTGAATATCTGCAGGATCAATTCCTGCTCGTTTATATTCTGCTTTCAAAAAATCAGTTAGTTTATCGATATCAATTTTATCATTATCCAATAAGGGTGTATTAATTATTCTTCCCTCATAAATCACGTTCCTTTCCTGAATTTTAAAACGACGGGAATCGGACAGCTCATCTCTTTTCAGTAAGATATTGGAAAAAACCAAATGACTTGTTGAACTTCCCACATCTACACCGACTGAAAGTATTTCAATCTCGTTTATTTCCACTGTTATTTCTCCAACCCTGTTTTCAAGTTAATTTGCGGGTTGTTCTTGAATCCTACGGCTAATGTCCTCAGCCGCTTTTCTCGTCAACGTGACAAGGGCCTTCATCTTTTTCTCGTCCAGGCTTGCCTTAAACCCAACAACCCAAATTGCCGACATCAATTGACCCAATCCCACTATTGGCGATGCTACAGCCCTGACACCCAAAATATATTCCTCATCATCAATAGCATAGCCGATTTTCCTGACGCGCCTTAATTCCTGATAATACAACTCCGGATCTACAATGGTATTTTCAGTAAACCGAGTCAGGCCCTTTGATCGGATCATCTTTTCGGTTTGCTCCTCTTCCATTGATGCCAAGAAGACCTTTCCAACTGCCCCGGCAAATAGAGGGATTGTAGCACCTATTGGGGCAGTGATTTTAAGATCCTGTCTTGATTCAACAATATCCAACACGGTCACATGGTCCCAGTTTAAGATACCCAGAAAAACCGATGCCTGTGTCTCTTCCATCAGTTCCTCCATAATGGGTCTTGCCAGGGTCTTTAGATCAATCTGGGAATAGGCCGATCTGCCTAATTCGAAAAGCGTGAAACCCAGTCTGTACCTTTTTGTATAAGGGTCCCTCATAACAGCACCTAACTCCTCCAAGGCGGAGGTCATGCCATGAACAGTACTCTTGGCCATTTTGAGGCCCCTTGCTATTTCACTCACTCCTAAACCCTCTTTCGATGTAGAAAGGGCCCCAAGAATTTCAAAGGCCTTCCTTACCGAAGGTGCTCCATATCTCTTCATTTTTGTTCACCATAATGAACTCTTTTTAAAACTTTATAATCATTTCGCGCCCTTTGTCAATATCAAATTGTATCCGTATCCATCACTTTCCGATTACCGGTTTTGCAATACCGTATCTGCTTGATAATCAACTACAAACGATTTTAAAATGCTATTTCATAAACTTCCGCTTGTGCTGGAAAAACGGGCATTTGGCTTAGGTAATCTTCCATGAGTTGGCGGGAGGCGTGAGGTGATCACCACCATTTGTTTACTTCTTACCTAACACTAAGAAGAAATTGCCTTTCCCGTTGACAAAGAAGGAAAATCTGATACCATACACTCAAATCTTGGTTCATAATAATGAACCCTCAGTGTTAAAAGAGAGGTCGAAATAAGATGGATTTCAATTCCTTTGTTGAAGGCCCTTTTTTGTGGATTGCATTTCTTACATTTATTGCTGTAATAATTGTCAGGCTTGTCTTTTTTTTCTGTGCAATCATTAGGAGCGGTAAGCATAGAGATTTCAGATTCCTTTACAGTGTAGCCACCTTTAGTCGTTTCTTCTTACCCTTTCATAAGGCAATTGCCGGAAAACCTTTTTACACAGTACTGCGTTATGTGTTCCATATATGTCTTATTGTCGTTCCAGTCTGGTTTATCGGGCATATAGCCCTGTGGGAAGAATCCAGATTTGAATGGACATGGTCTTCACTGCCGGGTGAATGGATTGATTGGATGACGCTTTTAGTATTAGGTCTTGCAGCCTATTTTTTGATCAGACGAATTGTATTAAAAGACCTTCGTAGTAATTCCTCCATTACCGACTATTGCGTAATTGTCATAACCGCTTTGCCCTTTTTGACAGGATATTTTTTGACCCATGCAACTCTCGACTCAATTGCGTTCTTTTCAAGCAACATGTGGAATATTCACATAATCAGCGGCGGAATCATGATACTTATGGCAGCTTTTCTTTTCTGTAGAGCCAAGATGAATACCCGAAAGTGTACGGGTTGTGCCGCATGTGAAATAAGTTGTCCAACAGGCACAATTGAGTCAAGCGATAAGACAAATCAGAGAATTTTTACATACTCCCACTATCAATGTATCTGCTGCGGGGCATGCGTAAATACATGCCCCGAACAAGCAGCTGAATTGAGACATGAAATAAGCCTGAGAAGATTTTTCCAGATCATTTCCAGGTATGAAATAAGGTCTGTTGAACTTGCCGTATGCGAAAGGTGCGGCGAGCTTTTTGCGCCTGTCCCCCAATTGGATAAAATCGGCCAGACTTTTACTCATGATTATTTGCGTTTCTGTTCCAGATGCAGAATGTTAAACATCGGAGACCTATTGCATCAACTGTCTCCCTGGCATAGAAGCTCAAAAAAAGCCGATGAAACCACTCTTGAAAATGCTTAGGTACTTTCCGAAGTGATGCCCGGCATATCTAGATGGAATATTTTTATTCTGTTCATTATGATGAACAATAGGGATGGCCTCGAACCTTATAGTGAGCACATATAAATACAGCTTTATGTCAACAATGACATAACATGCTTTCGGAAATACTACATAAAAAATATATTTCCCCTTGACAAAAGGGATAATTATGGTATGTTTTTTTATATTTAATTGTTCACGATAATGAACTGGGCTTAAAATTTGAATGATTGATACTGCTCTTAATTGTTATATAATATATGGCTAACAATCTGTAACTGAGTGAGTCCGAACCTGAATCCTCTTGGCCATTCAGTATTAATCTTTTCCATAATAATAAAAAATTCTGCTTTATGACAGAAAGGAGATCATTATGGCAATAGAAAAAGAAGGCCTATCAACGGCTGAGAGTTTGAGAAAGACCAGGACCTATGGTAAATTCAGATGTCATAATCCAACCTGTATGGAAAGGATTCAGCCGGAGAAGGGAAAAAAGACCGCCAAATGCCCGACATGCGGAATGGAATACCGGGTCCACTGGGTCAATCCCAACCTGCCCCGTATCAGAGGACCGGTATGGGACACAAACAGAAAACTCGCAGAAGCAAAATTAAAAGAAATGGGGGTAAAATAATATGCCGTTAAACAGAAAGATAGCATATATCGATCTCACCACAGGTGATATCCAGACAAAACCTATCCCACTTGATGTCAGGAAAAAATTTCTGGGCGGCAGGGGGCTGGATGTATATCTGCTTTATAACCACACAGAAAAAGGCTGTGACCCCTTGGGACCCAAAAATACCCTCATGATAAGTGGAGGTATCTTGACAGCGACATGTGCTTCGGCAACTGCCAGGACTCATGTCATGGCCAAATCACCTTTAACAGGTCTGCTTGGCAGTGCAAACATGGGAGGTTTTTTCGCACCTGAATTAGCCTGGGCAGGCTTCCATCATCTTGTCATCAAGGGCAAGGCCAAACACCCGGTCTATATCTATATTCACAACGGTGAAATCGAGATTCGGGATGCCCGTGAAGTTTGGGGTAAAACAGTAACGGAATCACAGTGGGCGATCAGGGAAGATCTGGGTGACCAGGAGGTCAAATGCCTTGTTTGTGGTCCGGCCGGCGAGAACCTGGTCAGGTTTGCCAATGTAATGTCGGGAATTAAAAACTCAGGCGGAAGAACCGGGATGGGATGCGTTATGGGCTCCAAAAATCTCAAGGCCGTGGCGGCCCGCGGAACCATGGATATAAAGATAGCCCGTCCAAAAGAAGCCTTGGAATATAACAAGCGTTTCATCGACCAAATAGTAAGCGCCAAAGTAAATCAGACCCAGGGAGCCTTGGGGACGCCCTTCATCTGGGGCGCTACTAACTCCTGGGGAGGCATCAGGTGCAGGAACTTTCAATATAACCAATGTGAATATGCGGATGACATCGAACCCGAAAGGATTGATGAAATTTGTGAAGAAACCATGGGGCCCTATCATATGACGGGTTGTTTCGGATGCCAGGTCCATTGCAGGGCGCAGTATAAAATCCCTGAAGGGCCTTATGCGGGCGTATATGATGAAGGACCGGAATATACGTCCCAGGGTGCATTTGGCGGGGAGACCGACACGCCAAGGGCAGTCACTGTACTTACAGGAAACCACCTGGTTGACAAATTTGGAATGGACAATCTTGAAACAGGGAGCCTCATTTCCTGGGCCATGGAGCTTTATGAACTGGGCATCATCACCAGCAAAGAAACAGATGGAATTGATCTGAGATTTGGAAATGATGATGCAGTTATAGAAATGATCGAACGAATCTGTTACAGAAAGGGCTGGCTGGGGGATACCCTCGCAGACGGAGGCATTGCGGCCTCGGAAAAAATAGGTAAGAATTCTTTTGATTATCTCATTCAGGTCAAAGGTATGAGCAATCTGCACTCGGATGAAAGGGCGACCCCTGGATTAGCTCTTAATATTGCCACGGGGGCAAGAGGCTCCGACCATTTAAGGAGCAGACCGGCCATTGACCTATACCATCTGCCGGAAGAGGTCTTAAGAAAAATTTACGGTAACCCGGTTCCCTATGATGGACCATTGAGCTCCGAACATACGGAATATATAGGTAAGCCGTGGCAGGTCTTCTGGCAGGAGAACTGTTATATGGGGGTAGATTGCCTTGGGATTTGCAAGTACCATACAACTTTTCTGGGAGCGACGCTTCCCAATTTCGAGGATTGGGCAAAAGTGCTTTTGTACAATACCGGTTTAGAGATGACCCCTGAGGAAATCTGGGATGTTGCTGTAAGGTGTAATATGATTGAAAGGCTCTTCAACCTGAGGGAAGGATTGACAAGAGATGACCTCAAAAAAGGCGATATGTTGAACCATCGCTACTTTGACGAGCCCTGCAGACGAGGAGCCATAGATGTCGTGGGTAAAAAGATTGATAAGAAAAAATTTATTCAGATGATTGATGAATTCTATGAGCACAAAGGTTTAGATAAAACAGGTGTTCCCAAGCCCGAGACATTGAAAAAACTTGGCCTGGATAAAGAGCCTTCTCACTTAGTGTGATTATCTGAAAGGAGCAAATCAATGGAACCAATGGGGAAAGTTCTGGTAATAAATTATGAAAAATGCACTGGGTGCCGGCTGTGTGAACTCGTCTGCGCGGTAATGCATGATGGTATTTCAAACCCGATCCGGAGCAGAATAAGGGTCATGAAATGGGAATCGGAGGGCCTTTATATTCCAATGTCCTGCCTGCAGTGTCAGGACGCCCCGTGCATGAATGTATGCCCGGTAAAAGCTATCTCCCGTGATGAGGACCTTGGCCGGGTAGTGGTTGACTATGATGTGTGTATCGGATGCCGCTCATGTGTTGCTGTCTGTCCCTTCGGCGCTATGAGTTTTAATACTATAGACAGGAAGGTTTTCAAATGCGACCTGTGTGATGGCGACCCTCAATGTGTCCGATTCTGCGAGGTAAAAGCAATTGAATATGTTGATGCTGATGATGTCAGCATTTTAAAAAAGAAAAGCGCGGCCGAAAAAATATCTATTGCAGGAAAAGAGGCCGCGGTTTTACAGGCGTCAATGTAATTGCACGCACGGAATTATAAATTTTTTAATAGCTTATGATTTCAACCAATTGGTAGGCAGTAAGCGCTCCACCAAAATTCCGGTCCTTACTGCCTGCTTTTTACTGCTTACTTGAGTTTTTCTCTATCCCTATCCTCCAGCAAGCATAAAAGTTATGTAGATTTCGTCCCCGTCCTTAACCGGCTTTGCCAGTTCATCCGGGTATGCAGTTTCTAAATTAATATAGATTTCAAAAATATTGCGTAAATCGCCCTTCTTGCCAAATAACTCCTTTTCCATGCCCGGGAACTGCCCAACCAGGTGCTTAAGGCACTCCCTAACTGTGCTTCCTTCAACCTCTACCGCTTCCATGCCGTTTGTGTATTGACGATGAGTCTTGTGAATATGTACTTTAACACCCAACTCTCACTCCTTTCCCATTAACTGCCAGGACCCCTCACATGCCTGCTGTTGCCGGATATGTTGTTTTACGCTTTAATCAAAGTTAAACTTGATTACCACCAATGCAACAGATAAATCAATTATTTCAGAAAATTCATAGCAAAAATCACTTTACACCCCCTGTATAATATGAAACTTCTAAGCCACAAAGGAACCTAATAGTGGTAACACTCCTAATATTTTTTTAACGGCGAAGGTAAAAAATGGCATTCAAGCATATAAAGGCCGGTGGAAGAAAAAAAATGGCAATCATTGCCAGCTACTTCGCAGACGAAACCTACGGCCTCTTAGGGCCTCAGATGGCCGCGACCGTAATCCAAAAAAACACTCCTTATGATTGTATTGTCTTGGCCGTGGCACATGAGGACGACAAGCGCCTTATTAAAAAGGCCCTGGCGGACTATTTCGGCACATTAAGGCATGTACTGGGTTTCTCCACCTTAAGTGGCCGTGAGGATCTTTTCTCCTTTGCCAAAGAACTTAAAGAAGAGGGGGCCTTTACCATCCTTGGTGGACCCCAGGCAGATGTTGACTACTTAGGAGAAAAGGACTGGCAGGATCATCCCAACCGTTTTCCGGGTCTCTTAAAAAATTTCTCTCTCTCACTGCACGGACCGGCCGAACAGGCTGTTTCCCTCTTAAAAAACCTGGATAAAAATGGGTGGAAAGATAGCCCGGGTCTTCTCTATCCTGCAAAGAATGACAAGATCATCCAGAACCTAAAAAACAACTGGGACGAGAGTTTTCTGGGCAAGGTAAGATGGGACAATATATTCAGGATAGGCAGGTCCGGACTTATGCCACATATGATTACAACTGGCCAGGTATTGCAGCAGATAGGATGCCCCTATGCATCCCGAGAGAAATGGGTCGATATAGATTATCCCGTTCAGCTGGACGGGGAAAATGGACAAAAAGTCAAACTCCTCCTGAAGGGATGCAGTTTTTGTGATGTGGCTGTAGACAAGGGATTTTACGGAGCACTGGACATAGAAACTGTCTTGAGTCAAATCCTCTGTCTCCCTGATGGGGCCGACGGCAGAAAAATCCCATTTGAACTTATTAACGAGAACCCTCTCCCCGGGTTGAAGAATTTGTTGAGCGAAATAAGGGTTAGAGGTATCAGGCTCTCACAGATTAACCTCATCTTGCGGGCGGACTGGTTTGTTAGTGGGGAAAAATATTTAAGGGATGCGCTGCGTCTTGCCAGGGATATGGGAATAAGAATACTTCTGGCATCAATAGGCTTTGAGTCATTTGACAACAGTATATTAGGCAATCTGAATAAAGGATTGAACTTAGAAACGAACCTGCGGGCAATCCAAATAATGAGGCAGACTAAAAAAGAATTTCCCCGGGAGTGGGGATATTCAAGAACTGACGGCGCCATACATGGTTTTATTCATCCCACACCCTGGGATACCAATGAAACATCCGAAAACATGCAGGATATCATAGCCCGAAATGCCCTTGCCCATGACATCCTCCCGGATCATAGCATACCTCTTATAATCCATCACGCCTCAGGGCTAAGTGACTGGATCAGAGAAATAGAAAAAAGAGAAGGGGTCCGATTCAAGAGATATGTTTCGGTCATCGGATGGTGGCAGGAGGCAATGGTTGACAATCCCTGATGTATCTAATAATCGTCAGCATCCTTCACTCGCCTTTGGATAAGCATCATTTTGATTCTCTTTCTCCTGAACTCTGCAAGGCAGAGAAA
>CAZUHR010000145.1:0-8231 GCA_964620335.1 uncultured Desulfobacteraceae bacterium | reverse complement strand
GCAATCTTGACGTAATAGTTTCTTCCATGGGCACTACCGGTACCCTAATGGGACTTTCAAGGCGTTTCAAAGAGCTTAAACCTGAAGTCCAAATAATTGGCGTAGAACCATATTTAGGCCACAAAATACAGGGTCTGAAAAACATGAAGGAGTCTTACCGTCCAGGAATATTTGAAAAAAACAGGGCCGATCGGATCATCAACATAGATGATGAAGAATCATACCTTACATCCAGAATGCTTGCCAAAAAAGAAGGCATTTTTGCCGGTATGAGCTCAGGAGCAGCCATGGCGGTGGCATTGAAGCTTGCCAAAGAGATGAAAAAAGGACGGATTGTGGTGATCTTGCCAGACGGCGGTGACAGGTATCTAAGCACACCCCTGTTTATAGATAAGAAAAAAACCGGCCTGCTCATGTACAATTCCCTTACTCGAAAAAAAGAAGAATTCATACCAATTAAGGAAAATCATGTCACCATGTATTCTTGTGGTCCGACTCTTAGTCAGTTAAACCATATCGGACAATACAGGCGCTTCGTATTTTCAGATTTTATCAGAAGATATCTGGAATCCAAGGGCTATGCTGTAACCCACATAGTAAATGTCACGGATTTAGACGACCGGACCATTGAAGGAGCGAACAAAGCCGGAGTTTCTCTAAAGGACTTTACGGAAAACTACTATCAGGAGTTCCTAAAAGACCTTGATACTCTAAATATAAAAAGGGCCTCGTCATACCCAAAGGCAAGCGAACATGTGGATGACATGATTCAACTGACTCAAAAATTGCTTGAAAAGGGATATGCCTACGAAAAGCTCCGCTCCGTCTATTTCGACATCTCGCGATTCAAAGACTATGGTAAGCTCTCCAAGATAGACCTTGATAAGATCAGGGTCGGCAAAACAGTTGATCTGGAACAGTATGAAAAAGACAATCCACGGGATTTTACACTATTGAAAAGGGCAACTCTAAATGAATTAAAACTGGGCACATATTATCAGACACAGTGGGGAAATATAAGGCCGAGCTGGCACATGGAATGTCCGGCCATGGCCATGAAATTCTTAGGTGAAACCTATGACATTCACACAAGCGGTATTGACCTGATCTTTCCGCACCACGAAAACGCGATAGCCATAAGTCAGGCGATCACAGGAAAACCCCCTGCAAATTACTGGCTACACAACGAACTAGTAGTGATCAACAGGACAAAGCCCTCTCGTGTTTCAGATCATGATATCATCACGGTGAGGGATATATTGGACAGGGGTTATACGGGAAGAGAAATCCGGTACTGGCTCATCAGCAGTCATTACAGAAAACCCATTTCCTTTTCATGGAAAAAACTGGACATGTCAAAAAAAACGATCTCCAATCTTGATAAGTTCATTAAAAAACTCCATTCCTGCAAAACCGGACCCCCTCACCCTGATATGGACCAACTGGATTATGATGTCCGGCATACCTCCGTGGAGGTCCTGGATGATGACTTTAATATTGCACCGGCATTGGCGGCCCTTTTTCATTTTATCCATAAGATCAACATCATTATGGACAAAAACGGTCTTTCTCCTTCTGACAAGGAAAAGGTGATGAATAATTTGGAGCGCATCAATTCGGTTCTGGCCGTCATGGACCTTGAGCCCCCAAAGCCCGATAAAGATGTGGAAACCCTGATTAAAAAGAGGGAGTTGGCCAGAAAAAACAAGGACTGGGATAAGGCTGATGAATTGCGGCAGAAATTAAAGGAAATGGGAATCGAGGTATTTGATACTGAGGAAGGGACAGTGTGGCGATCTTAGCACACACAAACCACTGATATTATTGCAACTAGTTTCATGAGCTGATCAGGCTTAATTCAACAGGTTATCTTTGGTGAGCATGTACTGAAATCAGGATCATCCGGCAAATGAGTGTTGCGACACTATTCAGATATGAAGTTTTCAGATGGGAAGGTCGAAGCAGCCTTTTCTTCGATTCCGAGCTTGACAGCCCTGAAACTTATGTTATCATTATACAAATAAAGAATCCACGACCAAAGACACTGTGTCGTAAAAGTTTGAAATTAAGGGGATTGCCGCGCTCCCTTTGGTCGCTCGCAATGACCGTGAAGAGATTGTGACACTGTCTCACAGGAAATGATTCTCAAAGATGAAATAAATTGTTATAATCAAATCTATAAAGAAACCAACTCAAAATTCTAAAGAAACATCCTATGACTCGACTTTTTGAAACAGAAACGGAAGTACTTTTTGAAATCGCTGAAATGAAAAGGATTTATTCAGCTATTGAATCCCGCTTGCCGGCTGAAAAACCTGCAAGCCTGCTCATTACAAGCTCTGTCTCTGGAGAGGGAAAAACAACCTTGCTTGAAGGACTTTTTACTATCGCCGCCCGCCGGGCAAAGAAAAAGGTATTGGTGGTCGATCTCAACTGGCTTTCGCCTGCGCTGCATACATATTTCGGATTGGAGCTTCACGATATTGGAGATTTTGTTAATCACCTGTCCGTTGCCGACCTGGCACAGCCTTCAGGAGAGGAAAACCTTGATATCATAACATCCTTTGATCGCAGAAAAGACGCATCTATTATGATAGATAGCAGTATTGCAACGGAAATAATAAAACAGTCCAGTAGTTTATACGATCTTGTTCTGATTGATTCACGTTCTGTGTTTCCGACTAACTGGAAGATGATGGATCCCATATCTATTGCCTCAAGAACATCCGGGGTGGTGATGATAGTCCTGGCCAACAGTACTCCGCGCCAACAAGTAAGACGTGCACAAACCGTGCTTAAGGCAGCCCGAGCAAATATTCTGGGAATTGTAGTTAATCAATGGAAAAATCCGATTGCGTATCCTCCAATTGGAGAAAAGGCCACTGGATACTGAACTATGCTTCTCTTTTTTATAAGAAGATATCTATTCGCCCTTTTACTTCGTCGCACTTGGCTTCCATTTGCACTCATACCGCCCCTCGTATATCTTGGGGTGTCAGCCGGTATTCCCGACCGTTTCCTGGTTCACCAGGATATATCCATATCACAAGACGCGAAAGTCCCTGTGCCCACAAGCCCGGTTGACATTATGCCAATATCTGAAATCATATCAAAACCAGCTGATTTCTTCCTGGACAAACATGCTATCAAAGAAATTTCCGATATGCTCTCCGCCACTAAGATCAAGGGGCAGGACCCCACGCTGTTTCGTTCTCTTGTTGATAAAATTGAAGCGGAAATGTCCCTTGCCATGGTCACGGCAAAAAAAATCCGTATCACATATTATGGTACGGATCACACCATCGGCAAAAAGCTGGTTGCCTACTATTCAAAATGCCTGCTTAAAAAGGCTCACGAAGGGGCCCGCCGAAGCAGGCTTCATGGAATGAAAAAGAGGCTTGGTCAAAAGGAAGCGGGCTCTGAAACTGCTGACTTGTTTGGAAGAACGGAGATAAAAAAAGAGCGTGCCCTCTGGAGAGCAGAGCGTTTCTTGCCCGCGATGGAGATTCTTATCCTATCGCTTATAGCGCTGTTGTCCTTGATAGGAGCTATTGAATTCATTGACCCTGCCCTCAAGTCTGAACGTCAGGTTGCGCGATACCTGGGTATTCAGAGCCTTGGCGTCTTGCCCGATTTCAATAAAGTTTCCAAGGCGATAAAGGAATAACCGTTCATATCGATCTCGATCCTAATTCCTGGACAGAAGCCCCCTTATCTTTACGGACAACTCATTCATACTGAAGGGTTTTTGTATGAAGTCATCACATTTGTTTTCCAATATGCGAGTCCATTCATCATCCATTATATATCCAGACGTGAGGAGAATCTTCAAGTCTGAATTAATTTCTTTCATACTTTCGTAAACAGCCCTACCACCCATATCCGGCATAATTAGGTCAAGGATTACTAGAGCAATCTTGCCCTTGTTTTCTTCGTATATATTAATTGCTTCCTTCCCGCCTTTGGCCTCAAGCACATTGTAGCCCAACAGTTGTAACATCTTGGTCCCTGCATCCAAGCTGGTCTCTTCATCGTCCACTAAAAGGATTGTTTCGTCTCCCTCAATTACCGGTTCTGCCTCGGCGTCTTTGGTAAGCTCCCCTACCCGTTTTTTTGATGCAGGGAGGCAAATACTGAAGGTTGATCCCACTCCTTTTTCAGACTCGACAAAGATATATGCGCCATGGCCCTTTATAATCCCGTACACAGAAGACAAACCAAGACCTGTCCCCCTGCCTACCTCCTTTGTCGTAAAAAAGGGATCAAAGACACGTTTCATAATCTCCTTTTCCATACCTACGCCTGTGTCCGTAATAGTCAGTAAAACGTAGTTTCCCGGTTTTGGTTCATAAGGCTGACCCTTCACATATTCGTGGGTAACATTTGCCGTTTTCAAAAAAAGCTCTCCTCCTTTAGGCATCGCGTCAGCCGCGTTTAAATACAGGTTCATAAAGGCCTGCATTAGTTGTTCCTGATCGGCCTCTATTACAAATAAATCCTGCGAAAGTTTATAATGGATTCTAATCTCCTTCCTGGTTCTGCTGAAAGTTTCAGAGGACTCCATAACTAATTGGTTCAAGTCAACGGGCCTGATAACATATTTCCCCTTTCTGGCATATCCCAGAAGCTGGCTTGTAAGCCTCACCCCTCTCCAAATCTGTTTTTCTATATTTTTAAGTTCTTCATAATAAGGCTGCGTTTTATCGATATGATAATTCATATACGAGACATTGCCTTCCATGGCCATCAAAAGGTTGTTAAAATCATGGGCAATGCCGCCGGCTAATGTTCCCACGGTCTCCATTTTTTGGGCATACTGAAGCTGAGCCGCCAGCCTCCACTTTTCTTCCTCGGCAGCCTTGCGTTCCGTTATATCGCGGGCAACGGCAATAACAAAACGATTGTCACCATACATCCCCGGGGAAAAAGAGATCTCCATAGGAAATACACTTCCATCACTTCGCAAACCGGGTACCTCAAGCATTTCGCCGGATGCTTTAGGCGGCAAGTCTCCGTCAAAATAGGTCTGTAAGTATTTATTGTGGTGGGCCCTGTACTCCTCCGGCATAAGGCAGTCATACGGCCGGCCTATTATTTCCTCCTCCTTATATGCAAACATTGCCTCGGCTGACTGATTGAATATTGTTATCAGGCCGTCCTGCCCGATAGAGATCATTGCTTCCTTAGTAGAATTTATCACTGTGTTAAGAAGGTCTTTACTCTCACGGAGCGATGTTTCCCAATTTTTTCTCTCAGTCACATCAGTCAAAATAATGATAGCTGTACTCCTATTTTCGTCAATAGGAAGAATAGATAATGCAATCTGATGCCCATTCAAATTCACCGGAGAATCATAGGTTATAGATTTTGGTTCCTTATCTATTGAATTCAGAAGTTCAACTAATCGTTTGCGGTCATCTTCTTCAGTAAACAGATCAATAAAATTGGAGCCTAACAACTTCTGCTCGCGTATTTCAATCAAGGAAAGGGCAATAGGATTCGTATAAACGATTCTTCCCTCAGGAGTAATTTCCAAAATGCCTTCAGACATTCTGTCCAGTATGATTTCAAAATGTCTCTTAACGGAAAGCAACTCCTTTGTAATTCCTCGCGAAGAAATTCTCTCAAGTCCGATCACTTGTGCTGGTAAATCTTGTGAAGATGCAACATCAGATCGCTTTAGAACGTCAAGGACGTTTTGGACTATATCTGGTCCTTTAGCAATATATCCGTTCGCTCCTAATTCAGTGATGCTTGTATCCTCCTCAGCGGCGGTAGCGGAAAGAATTACAATAAAGGAGTCATTTATTTTCGGCGTTTCTCGAATAATTTTGCATAGTTTTTTTCCATCGATATTGGGCATTACCAGGTCAATAAAAATTACATCAGGAGTATAGGTCTTCAGAATATCCAGTGCATAAAGACCGTCTTCTGCAGTAACCACATGATATCCCTCATGTGAAAGCAGGTTATCCAGAGCATTCAACAAGTCCGGATCGTTATCTACAATCAATAGCTTCTTCATATTTTAGTCCCTTTATGAAATTGCTGCGCGATTTCATGTAATGTCCCGCTTCTCGGGACTTTCACTGCAGCGCAGCCACAATACCCCATGCTGTGCACGGGAACGAATATGTAATTTTCATGCTGCGAGATCCTAAGTCGTTATACCTGCTCACTGACCAAGAAGTAGCAATAGCATACCTGGCAGATTCAACAGTTGGCCGATTTTCTGTATAGTGCAGGCCACCATTGTATTGCCTGAATTGTCTGCATTTGTAGTATTTATATCGGTCCAGGAGGAACCATTGTATTCCCACAGGCCGCTTGGACCGAAATCACACACCAACGTGTCCTTATAAACAGCCAGCCACTCGGAATTCAAGTCTGTGATTTCACTAAATTCGGCTCCATCGTATGCCCATACACCATTGGATCCGAAATCAAATACCAGGCGGCTACCGCAGGTCACCATAGAATTGCCCGAGTTGTCGGCATTCGAAGTATTTATGTCGGTCCAGGAGGAACCGTCGTATTCCCACAGGCCGTTTGAGCCGAAGTCGCATACTAGATTACCGTTATAGACACTGAACCACTCGGCATCCGAGTCGTTGATCTTGGTCAAGTCAGTACCGTCATATGACCAAACGCCGTTTGGCCCGAAATCAAATACCAGGCGGCTACCATAGACCACCATAGTATCGCCCGAATTGTCGGTATCTGAAGTGTTTATTTCGGTCCACGAGGAACCGTCGTATTCCCACAGGCCGCTTGAGCCGAAGTCACACACCAGCTTGTTGTTATATACAGCGAGCCACTCGGCATTCAAGTCGGTGATCTCGGTCAAGGCGTTCCCGTCGTATAACCAAACACCTTCTTCTCCAAAATCAAATACCAGGTTGCCATTATAGACCACCATTGTATTGCCCGAATTGTCTGCATTGGAAGTGTTTATATCGGTCCAGAATGAGTTGCTGTATTCCCACAAGCCGCTTGGGCCGAAATCGCACACAACATTGTCAGCATAAGAACCCAGATACTCCGGATCAGATAAATCCAGCTTAACCCAGGCTGTTCCATTGTAATGCCAGAGTCCATAGGCAAATCCAAAATCAGTGGCAAGTGCATTCCCTGTATTGTAAACGAATTCCCTTGAGTAACTGCTTTCGCCGCTATTGTTGTAGGCAGTTACAACAAAAAAATAAAATTCATTATCGTCTAAACCGGTCAGTGTGCATTCGGGGTTATTTGGATCAGTCAGTGATTCTATGGGCAAAGTTATGGGTGAAGGGCCCTCAACAGCCCCTGTTCCGTTGTAGGGACCGCCGCTGGAAACGATTTTATAATATAGCTTGTAGCCTGAGAGGTCTGTTTCCGGATTGGGATCCCATATTAGTGTCACCTGTGCGGAATAAGCCAATGTGGCGAATGGAAAAAAAACCAGAATAAAAGCCACAAAGGAAATGAATAGGAAATGAAAAAACTGAAGCGACCGTGATAGGATTTCTTTTTGCCTGTTCATAGCTACTAATCCCCATATAGGTTTTTTCTTTTTAAGGAGATAATCCGAATTTCAACATTATTTTAGCAGAAAAAAGCAGGAGAAAGCAATTAGGAAGGAAATAAAATGTATTACCTGGATTTTGCAAGATTCAGGTATTAGTCACCGAGCAGCAGGAGAAATATCGCTGATAAGCCTCGGCCCAACGGGCTGCACACCCGGATGTAATCCACCAGCACATTACCGGTATCGTCGCTATCGCCGCTTTCGACATAGAATCGCAAGGTTACAGTCTGCCCGGCATAGGTTGATATATCCACGGACTGCTCTTCCCATTCACAGGCATCAGGACAGCCAGGGGAGTCATTGGCTTGAACCAGGTCCAGGCTAAAGACGGTTACGCCACTGATTATGACAGCAAACACATCTTCCGGGGATGGATCATCAGCATCAGGTCGATGAGAAATCATGTAAAAACTTAGTTTTGTCGCGCCGTTCGGGATTGTGATTTCCTGCTCCACATAGTTTGATACCGGGTTCAGTTCATTATCATACCCGCCGCCCCACCACGAATAAGTGCCGTCGTAAGAGTTGACGTCCCACTCACTATAGGGATCCACTATCCTTGTACTATCACCGGGATCCTTCCATTCTGTCCACGCACTGGCAGTGGGAGGGCCGTTTTCGAAACTGCCGTCATTGATCAGCTCGCAGGAGTAACTGCCACTGG
>CAZUHR010000144.1:0-8288 GCA_964620335.1 uncultured Desulfobacteraceae bacterium | reverse complement strand
AGCTCGCTCAGCCCGCCTGGCAAGGTGATGCGAACGCCCGCTTTGATCCGAACAGGGCCATGGGCCTCGCCTTCGCGTTTGATACGCCCGATGGTGGACGAAACGCAGGAAAACTCTGGGTGGATGATGTGAGCTTTTTACCCTAATCTTCGTAATCTCGCTCCATCCACATGAATATAGTGCAGAGTGCTGTAACGTCAATGATGAGCAGGGCCGAATATAATGTGCAATAGTTCAAATTTTAAAAACACTTACATCAATGGCAACAGATTACAAAATGCCCCGGCTTTAGGCATCTGCTCAATCATTTTGTTAGGAAATTTTCAATGATTCATTTTTGGGTTAATAATGTAACAACAATCCCGAAATTTTACAGCTTTATTTTTTGTTTAGAGAAAATAGACTTAATGCTTTCAACCATATCAAGGTGTGCCGCTTGAACAAACATCGTCATCATAAATGAATCTTCTACCGCTTGCCCGCAATGTTTAACAAATATAGTACCGATATTATGTCTTTCTGAAAGCGGTTCAGAATCAGTGTAAAACTTCCAATAAGGCTTTCTTCTTTTCTGGTGAAGATTTGTGAATGGCCAAAAGGGGGTCAAATCTTCATCCGTGACATTTCTGTTCAATACACTTGATCAGGGCCTCCAACTTTCGATCTTTTGATAATCGCTCCTGCAACCGCCTGCGCTCCTGACTCACAGACGTATACCCCACCCCCAGCATCTTCCCGATCTCTCGCCCCTTCAGACCACCAACACGGTATAAAAGCTCCATGACAACCTGCCGATAGGGCCCCTTCTCTCGCATAATAACGTCAATGCCTTTTCCTGTCTCCTGTTCAACGGCCTTTAGTATACCATTTTTTGCCCGATAGCTGTGTATTTCCTTGAGCGCCGGGCGCTCCCGGTCTTTCTCTCCTGTGAGAAATCTCTCCATTACCCACTCGATAAACCCTTCCGACCCAAGAATGCTCTGCCCAAGTATCTTGTCTTTTATCTCGACACCCGCTACCAGGTCTGCATACAGGGCCTTCCGATAGGCCTGGCGTCCTCTATCAGTCTCTCCGCCGTATTCTGCAAGAACAAGGGAGTAATCAATAAATCCCTCTTTTCTTCGCTTCATAAGATAGCCCGGCAAGCTACTCCAGGGGTAGGTGATGAGATATCTGATCTTTTCCTCAAGGGGTGCCTTCTCCATGGCCTTAATCCTGACGGGGTTTACATGGATATACCGAGACAGAACAGCAAGGTAGGCGTCCTTATCCACCAGGATACTTTTGTATCTGCCTTGATAGAGATGGCCGCTTCTGTTGTGGCGACGGTTGTAATAGCCGGTGTAGGTGATATTGAACTGACGCATAAACTCGGCGAGGTTCCCCAGGGGTGTTTGCACCAGAAGATGGAAGTGGTTGGTCATGAGGATGTAGCTGTGCAGCTTAACGCTATAGACGGTTAGGGACTGGGCGAGGTATTCTAAAAACCTTCGTCTGTCGGCATCGTCTTGGAAGATGGCCTTCTGCTCGTTCCCCCGGCAGGTAATGTGATACACGGCACCGGGAAACTGTATGCGAAGGGGCCGTGCCATGAAGAACCTATACCATCAGAAAGACTATTATGTCAACAATGAAGATTTGACCCCTTATTCTCTCTTATTCTCTCCTTATTCTCTCCTGCTTTAGGTTTATCTACTGTTGACTCTTTGGCAACTAAAAAGGTTTTTAGAGCGAGGTTTTCCGGCCCTCGGTAGTGTAAAGTAATGTAAGGCGCTATCGTTACAAGAATTATTATGACTGCAGTATTATAGAATTTCATATCTCGCTTTCTTCAAAAACTAGCGTTCAAGACTAAAAAGGGGACCATACCACCAGATCCACCGGCGTTGTGACGCTTCCGCGGTAGCGCTGGACGATCTCGTTGACCTCGCCCAGCACCAGTTGCTGGATGTAGCTACTGCCGGCGAACGCCTCGCTCATGCGCGTGGCATTAACATTGATCTGGATCGCTGGCGACTTGCAGGCCAGCACGTCACGTTGAGTTTGAACCTTACTTTTTCGAACGGTGATCGGGCATCAGAATGCGAATAATAAGGAAAAGACTACCCGCACACACGCCCAGAAAAAATAAGATCGCGAAACCGGGATACCCAAACATATGAAACGCAGTCTCAACCCGCATCAACAAGGCTGAGCCGACGATCAACGCCGCCAAAACCAAACCCAGGGTGATGCGATTCGCGATCTTCTGAAGTCCATTGATGATTACGTTCTCGTCAATCGTTTCCACCTTTACCTTCAACTCGTTGCGCGCGATCGCATCGAGAATCCGATTGACGCGGCTTGGCAGCCGCATCAGAAGATCTTTCATCTCCAACAAGCCGCCGAACAGATTGGTCGGCGAGAACGATTTCCATACCCGTTGCTGCAGAATTTTTTCCGCATTGCGTCGAATCGAAGCGTTGGGATCAAATTTAGGGTCGAGCGTTCGACCGACCAAGTCCAGGTTCAGCAAGGTTTTGCTCAACATGGTCAGCTCCGCGGGCACCCGCAGTCCGTTATCGCCCGAAATTTGCGTGATTTCCAGGACGACTCGCCCCACTTGAATCTGGTCCATTTTCGATCCTTGATGCTCGCTTACCAGACCCGCCACGCGCTGGCGGAACGACTTCTCTGAAAAATCTTCTTTTAGCTCGCTGATTTTGATCGCAATGGTTGCGGCATCATCGCCGCGGCCATCGCTCACCGCCAGCAGCAACTGAAGCAGGTTCTCCTGCAACTGCGGCGTGATGTGACCAACCATGCCCAGGTCAAGCAAGGCAATGCGATGATCGTCCGTGAGGAAGACGTTGCCTGGATGAGGATCAGCGTGGAAAAATCCGTCCACAAGAATTTGCTTCAGATAGGCGTGAAAAAGTTCTTCCGCCAGATCTGCTCCCTTAAAATCCAGACGAGCCAAAGGGCTAAGTTCCGTGATTTTTTTTCCGCGGATGTATTCCATGGTCAACACGCGCGAGGTCGTAAAATCCTCGATCGGAGTCGGCACGACGATCCCTGGGAATTCCAGCAGGTTTGCGCCTAACGTGCTGAGATTGCGCGCTTCCTGGCGATAGTCCAGCTCACGCCACAGGCTCCTGCGAAATTCATCGAGCATCTTGCCGAACTCGTAACGTCTGCCCCACTGCGTGTGCTTATCCAAAAACCCCGCGATCTCTTCCAGCGCCTCCATGTCCTCCGCGATGATTTCTCGAATTCCAGGCCGCTGCACCTTCACCACCACCATGCGACCGTCAAGCATTGACGCGCGATGGACTTGACCCAACGACGCTGTCGCCAGCGGTTTTTCCGTGAATTCTGAAAATGCTTTTGAGATCCGCACTCCCAACTCACCAAAGATGATTGCTTCCACCTGTTCGAATGGAAAGGGATCGATCTTGTCCTGCAATCGTGTTAGCGCATGGATATATGCAGGGGGAAGAAAATCCTCGCGCGTGGACAGAAGTTGACCGAGCTTGATAAAGGTCGGCCCCAGCTTCTCCAGGTCTTGCGCCAGTTCATCTGCTTTTGACTCGCCCGTCGTTGTCTCCACCGATGTATCCGGTTCCAGCGCGTCTTGCAACCCGGTATGTTTCACAACGTCTGAGCGTCCATGCTTGATCAAAAGCAGAGCGATGTCCCTGTATCGTTTCAGATGTTTAGGTATGAGAGGTATTTTCATTTATTACTCCTTGTCGGTAGCAATTAGTAACGACTTGCTTGTCACGGAATTATGGTTGAAGCTGAACACATAAATGATATAAAAAGGGGAGTTGTATGTCAAGAAAAAAACTAATGATTGTGTTAGCCAAGAGTAAAGGCTACGGGTTTAAATCTTAATTTTTGACATTTCTGACGGATGAGTATTTTCCTTTCTGTTTCATGTCAAAAATGAAGATTTGACTCCTTTTCCCTTTTTGTAAGCCACCTACTTCAAAAGAAGAATTAAGGGGAGGGCCATAAGGGATTAGCGGGGTGGTGAGCACAAAATCCCTCCCTACTCATTCAACGTTGCACCTACTATTCAACGATTCCAAATAAATGAATTACCGAGAATTATCAATTGAAATAGAGAATAACGGGCAAAATCAGCGGCACCGGTTATTAAACCGGGACCAAGTTCGGCAAAGAACCTTCCAACTCTACCTTCCGATGGTGCTTGGGTTCACCTTGTTTTTTTCATATTCGGGTTAGTTTCGAGTATTACCCCCGGAACTAACGCTCGGGAATGAGCAGCGCGTTGCGGGCCTTGCGGGAAACCTTCTCCTTGAACAGTTCACGGACGTTGAGTACGATGTCCTGCACCTGATGCTTGATGGACTTTACCCGTTGCTTCTGTCCTTCAGCCATGTGTGCTGACTTTTCTCAGCTTCCCCCGTCATCTTCCTGGCTTGGATTACGATAGACCGTACCTTTTGTGTGTTCATCCCTGCTATTCTCTCTAACCCTTTTTCTTCTGCAGCAGCAACCTTGGCAATTGTGTCATAGCTAGATTCGACTAAGCGCCGCGACAGGACTTCCCCTATCCCTTTGAGTTTTTGCAGCTCTTTCATTTGTTGCTTCATGGCATCCTCCTCTAATTTTTTATTAATGCGCTCACTCACATAAAAAGTAGAATGCAAAGGTGCGAAGGCCTCAGAGAAGCCTGCTAATCCAGCAGCTGTTTTGTGATTAACAGGGTTGACGGATCGTCTGGGATATCAGTTTCTGCAAAGCCCAGCTGCTTGATGAACGTGCGCATGGCCGAGTTGCTTTTTAGTACAAAGCCAGAGATTCGTTTTACCCCACTTGCCTGAAGGTGCCTTATCAAGGCATTCATCAGTTTTTTCCCAATGCCACGTTTTTGCCACGAGTCAGCAACGACAATCGCAAACTCACAGTTCGCCCCATCCGGATCGATCACGTATCGAGCCACGCCGATTTCTTCTTCACCTAGCTCTTCACTGCGCAGGACAATCAGGGCAACCGCGTTTCGCGAATCAGGCTCCGTAAACATCTTTAAGTCTTTCTTGCTAAGGTCTTTGATCGTACCGTGAAAACGGAGGTAGCTTGACTGAGGTGAAAGTCCACGTACGAACGCTTGCTCTCTAGCAGCATCGGTAGGCGCGATATGGCGCAGCGTGAGCTTCTCGCCATCAGCTAGTGTCCAGGTTTCTACAGAATCGTCGTAACCCATGATATGACCTCATGCACATTTGGAGCAGGTTTTAAAAAGACAGTTTCTTATTCCCTTCTTCACATAAATTTTTCAACTAGTCAAGCAACGACCACGAGTAAAATAGAACTGCATAAAATAATGACCGTTCCCTAATTACTTAAACATAATTTCCTACGTCCAATTATCTTCGATATATTTATTGATTTCTTCAGGATCATCCAATGGTTCCGTTTTGTTATCCAATCTTATATACAGAAACTTCTTGCCATCTTTCTTTAGAAATATTGGCTCCAATCCCTTCTCTATTTTTACAATGCAGATTTCTTTCCCATCTATATCAGAAAAACCCAACCCAATATATTTATTATAGTTTGTTAGACCAATTGCTTCTTCAAGAGAATTCATAAAATCCATGCAAAAACCATCTTTGTTTCCTTTCCACTTTAAGAGGCATAACGTTAAGGTCAGCGGCGCGGTTTGTCCGTGTCCGCTGGAGCGTCTTGTTGGCGGTTCTGGGATTAGTTTCACGGCTCAGATCCATCAACCCAGCGCCACATCAAGGATCATCATCACCCCAAAACCGGCCATGGTTGCCATAGTTACCGTATCGATATTCTTCTCGTTCCGCTGGGATTCCGGGATCAGTTCTTCCACGACCACAAAAATCATTGCCCCAGCGGCAAAGCAAAGTGCATAGGGCAGGAGTCCCCGCATATAAAGAACAAATGCTGCTCCGAGCACCCCAGCAATGGGTTCAACCAGACCGGAGGCCTGCCCCATGAGGAAGCTCTTCATCCGCCCCATTCCTTCTCTTCTTAATGGTAGCGATACCGCAGCTCCTTCTGGAAAATTCTGGAGACCAATTCCAATTGCCAGCGCAATGGCGCCGCCAAGCGTAGCAAAAGAAGGATTGGCTGCCACCGCCCCGAAAGCAACTCCAACCGCAAGACCTTCAGGGATGTTATGCAATGTGATTGCCAGCACCAATAGTGTACTTCGCTGCCAAGATGTCTTTGGTCCCTCACTTTGCTCAATATCCAACCCTGGATGAAGATGTGGCAGTATTCGGTCAGCTATTCTCATGAAAAGCCCTCCACCCATAAAACCGATTATCGCTGTCACCCATGGAATTTGACCCATCTGTTGGGCCATTTCTATTCCAGGTGCAAGCAGTGACCAGAAACTTGCCGCAATCATGACGCCAGCAGCGAATCCGAGCATGGAATCCATGAGTTTAGGGTTTATCTTCCTCGTGAAGAAAACGAGGGCCGCTCCTGCCGCAGTAACGCCCCATGTAAAAAGTGTGGCAATGAGCGCCTGCGTGATTGGACTGTATTGTTGAATGAAGTCGTTCATCTTATGTCTTATCGCCAACGAAAAGTTTACCGGATTGTGTGGAGCAAGGCGGAACACAATTCCGAGTAAAACGCCATGTTATGCGATAAGGTCAAGTTTAGTAAAATATTTGCCAAAATGACTATGATGAGACTTAGCGTTCCAAGCCTCAATTATTTGACAGATATATACAAACAACCCTACTAAACAATCCTTGCCTTCATGCGTCAGATATACATCCTCATTTTTTTATCAAATAGCCAACCGTCATTTCTAATAATATAATACTCTCTATCGAGTATAACTATAACTTCAGGCCAATAATCGTTTGGTACTAAACTGTTATGTTCACCATATTCATTGAGCTTTGTTAACAAAGTATCTATTTCTGGTCCAGTATAGGCGAATAAAAAGCAGGGAGTATTTGGCAATTCAATTGTTGTACTCCCTTTGTTTCCTGAAATTTTATGATCCCGTTTTAAAGTTTTTACAATTTTGAATGTATCTAAAGCAGATTTAAAATGTGAAGGCTTGTCTACAGCAGCAGTGGTCAGTGTTGATTTTACTTCGATAGTTCCAAGGACAAAATCGGATAATGAAATTTGAAGGTCACCGAAAAGATGAATTCTTGGAGATAATGCAGATTGTAGAATAATATCTATTTGCCCCGATCTGTTGTCTTCCTGATCGACAATTTCCCCGAAACGGAAATCAATGAGAGAAGGGAGGTTTTCTTTTAAAAACATCTTTACAAAACCTTCCCTAGCCAATCCAAGGTTATCTGGATGATCCATCAATCTCGTATGCTGAGAAAAGGTTTTAAGTCGATCTAATGAATGCTCAAAATGTTCTGTGAGTATTCTTTTTGTCATATTATTTATTTTGCGCATAACGGGTTAATCAGCGGCGGAGTCGTCCTCTCCGTCCGCTGGAGTTATGGGTTAGGCTCTTTCCCATAGGCCAGACGGAAAAGCCTTTCCGAGTTCTACCCCTGTTTTTATAAAGCACCATATTGGTCTGTTTAACTCCCGACACAAATCAAAGGCCGCTGAGTGATCAGAGCACTCAAATGGATTCTTTTTAGTTCCATATTTCATTGCTGCCTCCATAGCCTAACCATTGATTGTCAGGCAAATTTGCCTTGATATAACGATATTGAGGGTATTTTCGGGCAAAATTGCCTCGCTCTATTTACCCCCATTTTGCTACTGACTTTGTTTTTAGCAGACAGGAGTATCGTATGTCAACACCTGCAAGCACCTCTGAGTAAGAAAGCACGTGCTTCACTTTTTTACTTCTTGATCTACCTTCCCCTCGACATCCAATCAACTTTCCCTTATACTGCCTTTTCATTTGAAATCCGGAAAGGAAATCATGGAGGCTATACGAAAGCGCTGGAGGGCTGAGGGAGGCTACCGGCAGGTCCTCGTCATCGCCACCCCCCTGATCCTGAGCACCGGGGCCTGGTCTGTCCAGCACTTTGTCGACCGGATGTTTCTCGCTTGGTACTCGCCCGAGGCCCTTGCGGCGGCCATGCCGGCAGGTATGATGAGCTTCGCCGTCATGAGCTTCTTTCTCGGCACAACCACCTATGTGAGCACCTTTGTCGCCCAGTACTACGGCGCGAAACGGTTCGACCGAATAGGCCCTGCCCTCTGGCAGGGGGTCTATGTATCGCTGCTCGGCGGACTCGTCCTCCTCTGCCTCATCCCCTTCGCAGAGACTATCTTCAGATTTGTGGGGCATGATCCAATCGTGC
>CAZUHR010000143.1:0-8308 GCA_964620335.1 uncultured Desulfobacteraceae bacterium | reverse complement strand
CATCTGCCAGCACGGAAATGATGGGTTCCACCACAACAGAACCCTTGGTCAGGGGGATGGAAGCCCTGGAAGCAGCGCCCAGTCCCTGCGCCACAGCCTCCCGGATATTGGCCGGAAAACGGGCGCTACCGCAAAGGAATATTCCGGCTGTGGCAAAGTCCAGGGGCTTTAGCTTGACATGCCCTTCCATGAAAAACCCATTTTCGTCGATAGGGACCCGGAGAAGCCGGGATGTTATTTCTGCATCCTCATGTGAGATCATAGGAGTGGAAAGGACCACAAGATCAGCAGGCAGGTGCATATCCCGGCCCAGCAGGGCATGATGTACCCTGACATTATCGGATTCTACCTCAGGCGGGTTGGCAGGTTCGTAATTGATGTACCGTACCCCTTTTGCCTTTGAATCCCGGAACATTTCCTCGTTTTCCACGCCGTACATCTGCATATCCCGGTAAAGGACGGAGACCTTTGCGTTCGGGTTTTGTTCCCTTATCAGCATGGCATTTTTGACTGCTGTCTGGCAGCAGATCCTGGAACAATAAGGCCTTTCTTCATTGCGGCTTCCCACACACTGGATCATGACAACGTTCTTGACGCCCGGTTCCAGGCCTTCCTTGAGAAGTTTCTCCATCTCAAGCTGGGTGATGACACGCTTTCCATCATAGCCGTAGAGACCCTCGGGAACAAAGGAACGTGCACCGGTAGCCACAACAATCACGCCGATGTCAATCTTCTTGATTCCCGATTCCGTTTCAATATCCACCTTGTATTTCCCGATGAATCCCCGGACTTCGGTGACCCTTGCCTTGGTAAACACAGTGATGTTGGATTGATCGGTCACGGCCTGGATTTTATCCTCGGCCAGGGCGCTTGCCTCCATCATAGTGGGCCCCAGCTTGTTCAGTGAATTCAACATACCCCCAAGGATTTTTTCCCTTTCAACGAGAACCACTTCATACCCGCGATTTGCAAATGCAAGCGCAGTGGTCATGCCGGCTATCCCTCCACCAATCACCAGGGCCCGTATCTGTACCTCGGAAGTAATTGGTTCCTGGGGTTCCAAGAGGGCCGCCTTTGCCACACCCATACGTATGAGGTCCTTGGCCTTGGTGGTGCCGACTTCCTTTTCCTTCATGTGTACCCAGGAGCACTGGTCACGGATGTTGACCATTTCAAAGAGGTACGGGTTTAACCCAACCTCTCCGCAGGAACTCCGGAACAGCGGTTCATGTGTCCTGGGTGTGCAGGAAGCAACCACCACCCGGTTGAGATTCTGCTCCTGTATTCCCTTCTTGATTTCGTTAATACCGCCCTCGGAACATGTATAGAGGTTCCTCTGTACGAACGCTACATGGGGCAGGGTTTCCGCATAATCTGCGAGCTCTTGGGTATCCAGGTAGCCGGCGATATTGGAACCGCAATCGCAGACAAACACCCCGATCCTGATATCATCATTTTTCTCAGGCAACGGCTTTCTCCTTTTCATTTCCCGGTTGAAACGCGATTTCAGCGGCGCGTTCCGCAGCGCTTGATGCCTGGGCCACCGACTCTGGCACGTCCATGGGAGACTCTGCGCACCCGCACACGAAAATACCGGGGGTAGTCGTATCAACCGGAGAAAGGGAACTGGTTTTTACGAAATTGTATTTGTCCAGCTCGACACCTACGGTCTTAGCCAATTCAGCGATCCCTTTTATGGGCGCGCAGGCGGTAGCCAGGACGACCATATCGAACTCCTGGCTCTTGACCTTTCTCTCTCGGGTGTCTTCATAGGTTATTATGGGGTTGTTATTTGGGCCTTCGGTTATTTCAGCGACCCGGCCACGCACATAGGTAATATTTGAGTTATTGCCCCCTCGTATCTTGTATTCCTCAAAACCCTTACCGACTGCCCGGATATCCATTCCAAAGATGCTGGATGTGGTCTCGGGTTCATGTTCGTGAGCGATCATGGCCTCTTTGATAGAGTGCATGCAGCAGTAGCCGGAACAGAAGGGGTAGAAACGAAAATCCCTTGAGCCTACGCACTGGATAAAGGCCAGCCTTTTTGCAACGCTAAAACCTTCGGCCTTGTTTTTGAGAACTTCAAGAGGCTCTGTATCTGCCAGATGAGAGGTATACTTGTCGGCCCATTTCTGGCGGTCTTCATCATCTTTATACTGGCCGGCCTGAAATTTCTCATAGAATTCAGCAGAAGGTTCCCCAAATTTTTCCTCGAACTTATCCAAGGTCTTCTGAGATTTTTTTGCCTTTTTTTCAAGGACTGTAATCTCGGCCTCAACAGCTCGGTCGGACGGCCGATCCATGTGTCCCCCGGTAGGACCGCTGGCGCTCAGGAGCCTCTCAAATTCTATTGCCGTGACCACATTCGCAATTTCTTGGTACCTGTATTCCGGGATCGGCGAGGGATCAAAAACATCGTATCCGGCAGCGATAATAATGGCCCCAACATTCAGTTCGAGAAATCGGTCTTTCTGCTCAAAGTTGATGGCCTCAGCCTGGCATGTCTTGGCACAGATGCCGCATTTTTTTCCGTTCAACTGGCGGCAATGGTCGGCATCAATTGTATGTGTTGAAGGTATGCCCTGAGCAAAATAGGCGTATATGGCCCTGCGTTCACCCAAACCCTCATTAAAGGCGTCCGGAACGACGGTCGGGCATTTCTCGGCACAGGCTCCGCAACCCGTGCACCTGTCTTCCTCCACGTAACGGGCCTTCCTTCTAACCGTAACATTGAAATTCCCCGCCTGGCCTTCTACCTTTTCCACTTCACTGTAAGCCAGAAGCTCGATATTGGGATGTCGACCGACATCCAGCATTTTCGGCGAGAGTATTCAGATGGCGCAGTCATTGGTGGGGAAGGTCTTGTCCAACTGGGCCATTTTGCCGCCGATGCTGGGCAATTTTTCCACCAAGTGGACGTTTATGCCCATATCGGCAAGGTCTAATGACGACTGCATGCCTGCAATGCCTCCCCCGATAACAAGTACGTCTTTACTCATAATCAAATCCTTTAATTTAAGTGACCAAAGTGAACAAAAATATTAATCAAGTTTTAATCAATCGATCTTTAGGCGATCGGCTACAATGTCATAAAGGTCGTTAACCTCAATTTTAAGATCAAAGGCGGCCTTGGCACACCGGAAATGGATTTGGCATTTGGGACATGCTGTTACTAGTGTCCCTGCACCGGTGTTACTCGCCTCGGTTAGTCTTTCCACCTGGATTTCTTTTGAACAACTGGAACAATTCATCCACCCAGTTGTCCCGCAGCAGACCCCGTTTTCCCTTGAACGTGGCATCTCCCTCAGTTCAATGCCGGGGATGGACTCCAGGAGCTTGCGGGGTGCATCATAGACCCCGGCCAGCCGACCCAATCTGCAGGGATCATGATAGGTGACCACCTCATCCTTTTCTTCAAACTCAATGGCGCCTTCGTTTAGCTTGTCCGCCAGAAAATCCAGGATGTGTACCGGCTCGAATTCCAGGTCACCGAAGTACTTGGGATAGAAGTTCTTAAATGTATAGAAACCCTCTGGGCAACTGAAGACAACCTTTTTGGCACCGGAAGAGCGTATGAGGTCCAGGTTCGATTCGGCCAATTTTTTGAACTTTTCCTCGTTACCGTTCCACAGGGCATCATGACCGCAGCACTTTTCCTCATTGCTCACAACCGGTTTTACACCACAGGCATTAATAATTTTAAGTACATTCTGTGTACCCTTAATGGAACCGGCATCAATATCCCGGAAAACAACATCAAAATATGGACGGCAGCCCACAAAGTAGAAGACATCTCCCTTATCCGCGGTTTGACCTTCCTCAATCCAGAATTTGCGGTTTTGCCCTATACCTAGGGTCTGGATGTCCGTGATTGTTTGGAGCATCCCGTTATGGGCAGGTATCCCGTCAAAGCCCTGCGTGTGAGCCTCGTCGCGCATCAGGCGGACGAATTCGGGGAAATCAATGCCGGCGGGACACCGCACACTGCACTGGGCACAGGTGAGGCAGCTCCAGATGGTGTCATCCGAAAAATCTTCCAATTCATATAAGGAGCGCTCAATGATCTGCCTGGGTGAAAAATCCGGGAATACCTTGGCGACAGGGCAACTGCCGGTGCACACCCCGCAGTCAAGGCAAAAATAGGTCTGTGTAACATCAATTAGTTCAGCTATTGCGGTCATTCCAAAGCCTCTGCTTTCGGCCTATTAGGCCGCTTGTTTCAGGGAAGAAGGTCCAAGAGACTTGACCTGCTCGGTGAATTCCGTGGCTACTTCAGCAAAACGTGTACCCTCTGCCGAAGAGATCCATTCCAGACGAAGTCTTGCCGGATCAATACCGAGTATCTTGACTAACTCCTGGGTCATGTTGAACATTTTTTCGGCCTTTACATTACCATCCAGGTAATGGCAGTCGCCGATGTGTCACCCCGCGACCAGTACGCCGTCGGCACCCATTTGAAATGCCTTGAGGATGAAGTTTGGATTGACACGGCCGGAACACATCACCCGGATAATCCGCATATTGGGCGGATATTGAAAACGGCTGACGCCTGCAAGATCAGCGGCCGAATAGGCACACCAGTTGCAGGCAAATGTGACGATCCTGGGTTTGAATTCTTTGGACATAAACTCCTCCGGAGTTAGTTAAGTTGTTGAGTCGTTGAATGGTCAAATAGGTTGAAGAGTGGTTTATTGTCTTAAATAACAAGCCGTGACGCAGTGCCTGCAAGGTGCCAAGTGGATGTTTCAAATAATCACTAATTAACCACTCGACCATTCGACCACTTAACCAATTTTTTATCCTTCCAATGCAGCCTCAACCATGGTCAGCACTTCCTGATCATCAAAATGGAATATGGATGCCGCCCCCGTGGGGCAGGCCACGGCACAAGACCCGCAGCCTTTGCACAGGGCCTCCTGCACATAGGCAACCGTTTTGTCCCCTTCACGTTCCACAAGCGAAACAGCGCTGTATGGACAGACCTCCACACACTTGCCGCAACCCCGGCACATGATTTCATTGACATGGGAGACTGCGCCTTCAACAGTAATATTTTCTTTTGATAACACTACAGAGGCCCTTGAGGCCGCCGCCTTGGCCTGGGAAACACTCTCTTCAATTGGTTTCGGGTAGTGTGCCATGCCAGCCAAGAAAATACCTTCTGTAGCGAAATCAACCGGCCTCAGTTTGGCATGGGCCTCCATAAAAAAACCGTCCTGGTTAAGAGACAGTTTAAACATCTGGGCAAGGGGCGCATTATCACGTGGAATGATAGCGGAAGCCAGTACCACGAGGTCGGAATTGATTTGTATATCTCGGTCTAAGATATGATCCTTAACAGTTACGGTGATGGCATCACTCCCTTTTTCAAGGTCCGGTTTTTGTTCGAGGTCGTACCTGATAAAGATAACTCCCCGGTTCCCGGCCTCCCTGTAAAGCTCCTCCCTCTGGCCGTAAGTACGGATATCCCTATAGAGAACATAGATATCCATTTCCGGGTTCATGTCTTTCAATTTCAAGGCGGATTTCATGGTGTGGGTACAACAGACCTTGGAGCAATAGGGCCTGTCCGGTTCCCTTGAGCCCACACACTGGATAAAGACGGCGGTCTTCGCCCCAGCAACCTTCTTGTCTCCATTTTTTAAGGCCATGTCCAGTTCCAGGTGGGTTATAACTCTCTTGTCTTTGCCGTACAGGTATTCATCGGGCTTGTGTTCTTCAGCTCCCACGGCCATGACCACGGCACCATGCTTCAAGGATACATCAGAGCCCTTTTGTGAAATAGTGGTTTCAAAGTTCCCTACAAATCCCTCTGATTCCTTGATGGTCGATTCCTTATAAACCTCTATCAATGGGTGATTTTCCAAACTTTTGACCATTTCCTTGATTTTAGCCGGAACGTCCTCTCCCCGCCAGGTATCAAGGAGGTTAAGGGCATTTCCCCCTAATTCATGAGATTGCTCGACCAGGTAGGTGTGATAACCCTGATCGGCAAGGCCGAGGGCGGCGGTCATCCCTGTTATGCCGCCTCCGATCACAAGCGCCCTGTTATCAATCGAGATAGTCGGTTGTGGTAGGGGCCTTATCAACTGAGCCCTTGCTGCCGCCATTCGCACCAAGTCTTTTGCCTTCTCGGTTGCCTCTGCTTTTTCTTTGGAGTGGACCCACGAACACTGGTTTCGAATATTTGCCATTTCGAACAGATATTTATTCAGCCCTGCGTCCCTGAGGGTCTCCTGGAATAGAGGTTCATGTGTCATTGGGGTGCATGCCGCAACAACGACCCTGTTCAAGCCCTCTTTTTCAATAACATCTTTCATTTTGTCTTGGGTGTCCTGCGAACAGGTAAAAAGGTTCTCTTCCACGTAGGTAACACCCGGCAAGGTACGGGCGTATTCTGCAACTTTTGGCACATCAACTATACCACCTATATTCGTACCGCAATTGCATACAAACACCCCTATGCGGGGCTCTTCAGAGCTGACATCTTTTTCCTCAGGGTATGTCTTCTCCTTAACCATAGTTCCCCGGGCTGCAGAGAGGTCTGACTTGGCATCACAGGCAGAGGCGCTTGCCTCCATGACCGAATAAGGGATATCTTTAGGCTCCTGAAAGGCCCCGCACACATAGATCCCCTTGCGAGACGTCGCAACAGGGCTGAAGGCCCCGGTCTTAACAAAATGATCCTGATCTAATTCAATATTCAGGCGTTCCGACATTTCCACAAGGGATTTGGGGGTTTCAAGGCCTACAGAGAGCACTATCATGTCAAATGTCTCGATCTGCATATTGCCCTTTTCATCCACATAGTGGAGAAGCAGATCATGGGTTTCGGGATCTTCGTCGATTGTATGAATCCTGGAGCGAATGAACCTGACGCCCTGCTCTTGTTTGGCCCTCTCGTAATACCTTTCAAAGTCTTTTCCATAAGTTCTCATATCCATGAAAAATATGGCCGTGTCCACGTCATGCTCTGCATGCTCCTTGGCTACGACTGCCTCCTTTATGGCATACATGCAGCAGACAGAGGAGCAATAGGAGTGATCGCACCTGTTGATATCCCGGGAACCAACGCACTGGAGAAATCCGATTTTTTTCGGTTCGTTATTGTCCGATGGTCTCGATAGATGTCCGTGATAAGGGCCTGTGGCGCTAAGGATGCGCTCGAACTCCATACTGGTAACTACATTCGGGTAGGATGCATATTGGTAGGTATCGAACCGGCTGGGGTCAAACGCCTCAAAACCGGTTGATAATATTACAGATCCCACATTGAGGGTGAGCTTTTCTTCCTTTTCTTCAAAATTTATGGCGCCTGCGGGGCAAAATTTCTCACAGGCCCGGCACTTACCTTTTTTGAAGTAAATACAGGCATCTTTATCTATGGCATATTTCAGAGGAACGGCCTGTGCGTAATCAACATAAATGGCCTTGCGCTTTATTAGGCTTTCATTATATAAGTCATCAGTTTTCTTCGGGCATTTTTCAGCACAGATCCCGCAGGCAATACACTTGTCCATGTCTACATAACGGGGATGTTTGAGGACCTCTACCTCAAAATTCCCGGTCTCTCCCTTTATTTCGGTTACCTCGGAGAGTGTTAAAAGCTCTATGTTCAGATGCCGGCCGACCTCGACCAGTTTGGGAGAGATAATTCACATGGAGCAGTCGTTAGTGGGAAAAGTCTTGTCCAACTGGGCCATCACCCCTCCGATTGCAGCGGAGCGCTCCACCAGATAGACAAAATAGCCTGCATCCGCAAGATCCAATGAAGCCTGCATGCCGGCAATACCTCCACCAACGACCATTACGTTACCGAGGGCTTTTTTAGATTTTTTTGCCTTCATTATTGACTCCTCGTCAATGAAAACCCCTTTTTTAAGACTGATCAGATAAGGAAGTGAAAAAAATAATAAGTTGCATCTATATAGAAAAGGGCTGATTTTTGTCAAGACATATTTCCCGATTTTTATGTGTTTGGATGTTAATTTGTTTTTGATGCAATGTGTCTATCTGCCTTAAATTCCAAGGCATTAGCGTTAAGAGCAATTTTATCAAGAAACAAATACTTGGGCTTAATTCTATGAGTATGGAACCGGGACTGTACTTAATTTCTTTTGACCCCTTCGCTGCTTTTTAATTATATTACTTTCAATTGTTGTCAAAAAAAATTATGCGTACAGCCTGGAATTTCAACTACTCAACCATTTTGCAAGGCCTGAAAAGGAGAAATTATGGAACAGCAAGCGGCTATTGCAGTTGTAGGGACATTTGACTCCAAGGGACAGGAACATCTATTCCTCAA
>CAZUHR010000142.1:0-8422 GCA_964620335.1 uncultured Desulfobacteraceae bacterium | reverse complement strand
TGCCGACCAGCGGACCTGAGCCGAGGACTATAGGGTTATCGGGAGAGAGCGGGTCTGTCCCGGTAGTATAGGACTGTTTCATCAAAAAGGCATTGAGCCCGAGACCTCCCAGATAGGACCGGGCCTGGTCAAGTGGGAGCTCTTTTGTCTCAAATTTTCCTGATGTAAGATCCGCGTGAAGGATCTTTCCCATGTATCCGTATCCAAAAGCAGTCATATCTAATCCTTAAATATTTAAGCCTTCTTGGACCTGGCAACAGAACGGGCCATCCTGTCCAATTTAAAAATGGTGTTGAATTCCATATTTTTGCTGATCCAGAGCTTCTTGTTTATAACGGAATCTGTAATGGCACCCCTGTATGCCAGGCCGTCTAATAATGTGCGCGGGTCCTCACTCACCACGATAAAATCAGGAGATGTGAGGTCTCTTTCTTCCAGTTTTATATCACCGTCATCAATAATAACGGCAAATTGCCCGCCCCTGGTCTTGACCTGAATATCCCTCTTCCATCCTGCTATGTCTTTTCTAGCACGTTCATTGGCATCCATCTCGGAAATTATGGATCTCATTTCCGCCAATGCCTCTTCATAAACAGCTACATCGGCATCACTCGCCCGGGGTAGTTCCGGCTCAACGGGTGATTCCCAGTTGATCTCGGATTCCTGAAGACCTTTTTTCTCTATCTGTTCCTTTGCGAGTTCGGCAGTTGGAACACAGAAAACATCTGTCATTTCTCCGATCCGGTTATCCCTGAAAACAAGTTTTACCTCGGTTCCCTTTTTTATGATTCCGGGCACCAATATCCCTGTAGTAGTATAAAGAATAACGCTCATAGCCGTATCGGTCCCTTTGAATATAACCCTGCCTCGACCATACGGGGCCATATGCTGGAACAATGACGTTGCAAAATAGGTAATTGGCGGAGTACTGTTCATTATACCCACCTGCTCCACTTCTACCGGTTCCGTTGGTGTAAAGTTGCAATCAGGGCAGTGGGTCAGAAAGGGCGGCACCCTCACAAGCCCGCATTTTGTGCATTTGCATCCCAAAAGCTTCTTCTCGTCCCTCAGGCCAAGAAAAAAGGGGGAAAATTCACCCTTTGTCCTTCTGTAAAACGTATACATGGCATCATTGGTTATTAGATAGTCCTTGCCGTCTATTGTCTCTATATATGAACCTACATCAGGGATATATTTTTCCGGAATAACTTTCTCTTTTTGCGTGGTCATGATTTGTTCTCCTCGTGCCTTCCTTTTTGCGCCTGAGAAACCCTATTCATGTTCAAGCACCATACATGCAGTATACTGGGCAATGGTGCTGCCTGTTCCATGAACCAGGGCCGTTTTCAAATCCCTTTTGATCAACTCGTTTCGCGCTGACCACGCAGACATAATATTGCTTGCACCCACCGCATGGCCGCAGTATATAAGCCCTCCACAGGGATTAACCACATACCTGCCCCCTGGCGTCATGAGACCATCTTCAATAAGAGAATCCGCCTTTCCTAAGGGTACCAGACCGAACTCTGCCATGCTGATTTCCAATTGATGTACAAAGGCGTCGTGGAGTTCCACAATATCAATTGACTTGGTGGGATCTTCTATGCCTGCCATGTCGTAGGCCCGGTGGGAGGCATAATAATCAGACATGATGCGGGACATGTTTTTCTGGTTTTTCCCTGCAAACGAGGACTCATTGGCCTCACCTACTCCGGTTATCCACACCACAGGATTGCCGGTATTTTCGGAAATGGCCTTAGCAGTATCTTCTTCAGCAAAGATCAGCGCTGCTGCGCCTTCCGTATAAACGCATATTTCCAATTCCTTGAAGGGATAAACAACCAATCTTGAGTTTATTACCTCCTCAGGCGTAACCTGATCGAATTGCCGCTGGGCATAATTATTGTTCCTGACCTGCTCGCTCAATAGAGACGAAATTTGAGCCGTTACCTCAGGTTTCAGATCCCCCGGATAATCGTCCATATATGCCAGAACCACCTCGGCATAACTGTCAGAGGCAGACCAGCCGATCGGTTGCTCGAAAAAGCTGTCCCCTGACCATCCGATGGATTTGATGACCTCGGGTGTGGCCGACATGGATGAAAAATCAAAGCAATCCGTAGCCTTTTCCACACCCAACACCAATGCAGTTTTGAACCTCCCAGCCGCTAAGTAGGCATGGGCCGCGGACATGGTGTAGGCACCTGTGGCCCCGCCGTTTGTGATCCGAATGCCGAATTTATTCTGCATACCCAGCAACCCGTGGATTGCGTGCTCCGGAATGGCTGTCCTTTCAAAGATGTCATTGTAGATCCCGTAAAAGGCCGCATCCACGTCCCGGATTTCAATGCCTGCGTCCTTTATAGCCTCCCGTGTGGCCATTTGTGCCAGTTCATAATAGGTCTTTTCACGCCATGTCCCTTTAAAAGGTGTAACCCCCGCGCCAATAATACCAACTCGTTTTGCCATGGAATCCTCCTTTTAAAATCGACAAATGATCAGCCTAAATTCTGTCTCTTCCCTCCAGGGCTCACGCACTATCCTTGAGGATTTTAGAACTTATCTTTTTCAGCAGTGAAGCCTATTGCCCTTTGAATTTCGGTTTACGTTTTTCCACAAAAGCCCTAACACCTTCACGACCGTCTGCTGTACGGGCTATTTCAGAGATAGAACGGCTCTCATTTTTCATCTGCCCCTCAAACGACTCGGTTAAGCCGCTCTGCAAGAGTCTTTTAGTCGATCCGAATGCCTTTGTTGGACCTACTGCCAGGCGACCTGCTAAGGCAGTGGCCTCCTTGATTAAATCCTTCTCCGGCAACACCCTGGTCACTATGCCCCAATTGAGCGCCTCTTCTGCTGAGAGTAGACGGTTGGTCAATGCCAACTCAAGCGTTCGCTTTATACCCACAACGCGAGTTAAGGTGTAAGTAGCGCCGCCATCCGGAGTCAACCCTACTCTGGTATAGGCCATAGTAAACCTGGCGGAATCAGCCGCAAGCGTCATGTCACAGGCACAGGCAAGGCTCATCCCGGCACCTGCCGCACTTCCGTGTACTGCTGCAACCACAGGGGGGTCCATTCGCACAAGGTATGACATTGCAACGTGAAGATGGGCGGTTATCTGTTTCAAATAATAAGGAAGATTCTCGCCCTTTTCGGCAAATCTCTTTACATCGCCCCCGGCACAGAACATTGGGCCCGCGCCTTTTATCAATACTGCCCTGATCAAGGGGTCCTCGTCGCACTTCATTAGGGCATGCATAAGATCCTTAGCTAATTCTAAGTTAATTGCGTTGGCTGCTTCAGGCCGGTTCAGAGTGATGTGGGCGACATTATCCCTGATATCAAAAAGAAGAGTTTGAAATTGCATGCGGATTTACCTCCTTGCTTTGATCATGATTCTTCATTGGTTAAACTATATTAGGTTTCTTTCCCGCATTCCTTGGTAATCCGTTAAATTTCTTTAAATCTGAGACTTCTAAGAATGTAAAGCTTTAAAGCTCCCAACAAGCTCAAGGGCGTGATTTACTCTGCATTTCGATCCATCCTCCGTAGCAGGCTACTGAGGACACCATCGGCCATAGCCTATGTCGTCGGACGGGGACGGACAAACAGCCATGCTATTTACTGTAATTGTATACACCTCTTCCTGTCTTCCTACCTAAATGACCTGCCTTTACGAGTTTTACAACGAGGGGGCATGGTCGGTATTTGTCTCCCAATTCTCTTTGAAAGGTTTTCATGCAGGCAAGGAGTATATCCAGACCAAAGGCATCTGCAGCGGCCAAGGGCCCTAAAGGGTATCCCAATCCCTTAGTGCAGCTCCTGTCTATCTCCTCGGCACTGGCGAGCCCGGTTTCAAGGGCGAAAAATGCCTCATTTACCATAGGAAGGTAAAGCCTATTAATGACAAAGCCCGGCGAGTCGGCAACGGTTACTGTTTCTTTGCCACACTTTCCAAGAAAATCGACGACTGTGTCATGGGTCTCATCAGAGGTTACAGGGCCGCGCACTACCTCCACTAAGGGAGTCAGGGCCGCCGGAATCAGAAAATGTGTTCCAATGCATTTTTCAGGACGATTTGTGGCTGCGGCAATTTCCGCAATCCACAGGGTCGAAGTGTTACTGGCCAGGATAGCGTGCTCCTGGCTGGATTCATCCATTTTTTTGAAGGCGTCCTTTTTTATCTCTATCTCCTCGTAAACCGCTTCAATTATAAGGTCAGCGTCTTTCACGGCCTTCGGGAGGTCCGTGCCAGTGGTGATAAGCGATAGAACTCTGTCCTTTGTTTCCTGATCGATCTTTCCCTTTTTTGTCTGGCCTTTTAGAAAAGACTGGATGCTCTTAAATCCCCTGTCTACTATGTTTTGCGAAGTATCGACCATAAAGGTTTCAAAGCCAGCCCTGGCACAGACAATTCCGATCTGACTCCCCATGGTTCCCATGCCGATGACACCTACCTTTTTGATCTCCATTTTGCTCACCTCTCTACGACAGCTGCTATTCCAAGGCCACCGCCACCGCAGATCGTCTCCAAACCATACCGGGAACCGCGCCTTTTCATCTCGTAAAGTAATGTTACCAATCTCATTGTACCGGTAGCCCCTATTGGATGGCCAAGAGAAATACCTGAACCATTTAAATTTATCTTTTCATTAAATTCTTCCTGCTTGATTCCCATCATCCTTGCATCCGCTAATGCCTGTACTGCAAATGCCTCTTGTATCTCAAAGACACCCACCTCATCTATTGTAATCCCTGCCTTTTCAAGGGCCTTATCCACGGATGCGGGCACTGCTGGATATGTTAGTGTGGGATCAGCACCTGCCACTGCGCAGGACCTGAAATAGGCCATAGGTTCAATGCCCAATTCCCTGGCTTTTTCCTTTGTCATCAATACCACAGCGGCCGCGCCGTCGTTCTCGGTGGAGGAATTGCCTGCAGTACACACACCATCAGGATAGACAGGTGGCAATTGGTTGAGTTTCTCTAGGGTGGTATCCCTCCTGGGTGTCTCATCTTCATCAAAAATCATTGGATCCCCCTTTCTTTTAGGAATCCGTACTGGAACGATTTCTTTGCTGAATTTCCCGGAATCTATGGCATCAATGGCTTTTCGATGGCTCCTAAGGGCCCATTCATCCGCTTCCCTCCGTGAGATATTTTCGTTCTTCGCTGCTGATTCAGCCCAGGTCATCATAGAATTGAGTTCTCCAAACCTGTCTGTAGGTTGTGACATAACCCTTGCTCGCTGTATCCTGTCGTATAATGGTATACCCCACATGGAAAGAGAACCATGTCCTTTTGGCATAAAACCCCATTTCTCATCTACCTTCCCACCTAAACCCCACCTTATATGCCCTGGAATATATAGTTCCGCCTGGCTCATACTATCCATTCCGCCAGCGACAATGATATCTGCATTGTCTGTCTGGATTTTCATGACTCCAAAAAAAACAGCGTCAAGACCGGAGCAACATCGGCGGTCCAAAGTCACCCCTGGAACCTCAACAGGCCATCCGGCCCCAAGCAGGGCCATGCGAGCCCCGTTTGCGCACTCACCGTTCTGGTAAGACTGGGCCATGATAACATCATCGACATCTGCAGGATCAATGTCCACTCTTTTAACAACTTCCTCTAAAACAAGACTGCCCAACTTGTATGCCTGCACATCCCTCAAGGCACCTCCATACCTCCCTATAGGAGTTCGAACCCCACTTGCAATAACAACGTCTTTCAATTTTAATCTCCTTTTTCGATTCCCTGCCTTATTCCTTTTCCTCAACCGCAATGCCGCTTCCTATCAAACCTGCACATACAATAAATACTCCTTTATATGCTATCCATGTTGTTTTTCGGGCAACCAAAAAGAACAATGCATCATTCGGTTCTGCACCGATTTACAAGGCGTCCTATTCCCTCTATCTCAACCACAGCCTCATCTCCGTCCTCCATGTAAACAGAAGGTTCGCGAAAGGCACCCACACCGCTGGGGGTCCCTGTCAAAATGATATCTCCTGGGATCAAGGTAAAATGTCTTGACAGGAAGCTGATCAGGTCAGGGATCGATACTATCATCAAGCCGGTGTGGCTGTCCTGCATAAGACGGTCGTTGAGCCAAAACCTGATCTTCAGTGAATGGGGGTCTACAACTTCATCGCTGGTAACAAGCCATGGCCCGATTGGGCAGAAGGTATCCAGGGATTTTCCGCGCACCCACTGCCCATCTCCAAATTGCAAATCCCTGGCGCTTACGTCATTGGCGCACGTATAACCAAAAACCGCCTCTATTGCCTCTGTTACATGACAGTTTCGGATGGTCTTTCCTACGACAACAGCAAGCTCTGCTTCATAATCCACCTTTTTTGTAACATTTTCATCCCAGGTGATATGATCCATATGCCCGATCAAACTGTTCGGAAATTTCGCAAACACAATTGGAACCTCAGGCACTTTCCCCTTGCTCTCCTCGGCGTGGTCTTTGTAGTTTAGGCCCAGGGCAATAATCTTTGACGGACGAGTAACAGGCGGTGCGAGTTTTATCTGATCAAGCGGGATTGCACTGCCTCCAAATGTCTCATACTGTTGTCCGCTTCTGATAAAATCTATCATGTCCCCATCAAAATCAATGGGGACAAGGTCATTACCTTGGACCAGTCCTAAACGAATCTGGCTTTTTTCATAGAATTGGGCTATTTTCATATCAAAAATACCTCGTGCCTTGCACCTGTTTTGCGTACTCCTCACCTATTCAGCAGACAGAAACGAGTTATCACACAGTAAAGGCATCCGGTCAAGGCCGAAAAGTGCCTTGAAATTAACTCCTTTTGCCATTAGCATGATCTCAGCCTTTAATTTTTAGGATCATACAACTTTGGGTGCTTTTCAGACAATGGTAGAATATCGCGCCCTCTCTTAATAGGGGATCTACAAAAAGGGGAAGGAATCACATCTGACCTATAAATGCATGAAAGGAGAGATCAATTGGGAACAGAAACCGCCGGAAGGACAAACGCTTCGAACCTCAAGAAAGACTTTTGCAGATTCTGCCGCTTGCTCTACGAAAGGCATCTGGTGTCCGGCGTGGGCGGAAATATGTCCGCACGGGCTGGTGATAATATTTTTCTTACTCCGTCCGGTTATTCACTTAGAGATGTGGAGCCGGATGTGGTGGTAAAGGTCAGTAATAGCGGTGAGGTTCTCGAGGGCGGCACACCCACCAAGGACGCCGGCATGCACATTGGTATTCTGCGGTCAAGGCCTTCAGTAAATGTGGTCTGCCATGTTCACGGCGCATATATTGTGGCCGCTACTACCATTCTGGAACCCGGTCCTGACACCCTCCCGCCCCTTACACCAGGATTTACATTCTATGCCTACCCTATCCCCATGATTCCCTTTCTTGTGCCGGGCACAGAAATGCTTGCGGAGAACGTGATCAGGGAATTATCAAAAGAGAAATGTCGAGCCCTACTTCTCCAGAATCACGGTCTCGTGACCGTGGGTAAGGATTTTCAGGCGGCACTTAATGTGGCAGAAGAAATCGATGAGGCTGCCCGGATCTTTATTTTAACAGGTGGTAAGGCTAAGGCAATTCCTTCGAAGGATCTCGACAGCACAGGTTAGGCTATTTGCTGGCACCGCTAATTTATTTTGACAAAAAGATAATCTCTGCTATAAAGATTAAGTAAACCACAAAGCATGAAAGGAGGTAAGTAAAATCAATGGCATCAGAAAGCCCGTTAAAAGACAAAATTATTCTGGTAGTAGATGATGAGCCTGACGTCCTAGAAACCGTGGAGGAAGAACTGGACATGTGCCTTGTTCATAAGGCGAGTGACTATGATACCGCCCTCCAATACCTCCTTAGCTACACCTATGATATTGTAATACTCGATATCATGGGTGTAAACGGTTTTGAGCTGTTGAAAAACTCCGTATCCAGGGAATTTCCAACAGTCATGCTTACCGCCCATGCCCTTTCACCCGAATCATTAAAAAAATCCATTAAATTGGGTGCAGTTTCATTCCTTCCCAAGGAAAAAATATCAGACCTCAAGCCATTTCTTGAAGACGTGGTTTTGGGTGAGGGTAGATCGGCCTGGGAAAAACTCTTTGACAAACTGGGCGACTTTTTTAACAAAAGGTTCGGTCCTGATTGGAAAGAAAAAGATAAGTTTTTCAAAGAATTTGAACAAGCGTTGAAAGAGAGCGTGAACGTATAGACAGGTCTTCTTTTATTTAACTGTCTGAGATATCAGGAAGAGGTTTCATAAAGCCACACCCCTTTTTGCGGCAGACAAGAACAGATTCTGATCCCTTACGGCGCTTTATCCCGAGGACAGGAGTCCCACACTCGGGACATGAACCATCAAAAGGCTCATCCCACATGGCAAAACGGCATTCCGGATATTGGTTGCAT
>CAZUHR010000141.1:0-8439 GCA_964620335.1 uncultured Desulfobacteraceae bacterium | reverse complement strand
GACCAATAACCAGCATTTGCTGTTCTCCCCCGCTGAGATACCCTGCCTTCAAATGTAACCTGTTTATTAAAGCAGGGAAGTACTCCAAAATTCTCTCTAAACCCTCCTTCACCCCTTTTCTGTCGTTTCGAGTATAGGCCCCGACTATCAAGTTCTCATGTGTAGTCAGATCAGGAAATGATCTTCTGCCCTCCGGAACCTGACAGATGCCTGACTTTACAATGTTTTCCGCACTTTCATTATCTATTGTTTTTCCTCTGTATTTTATCGTTCCCCTTTCGATTTTACCGTCTTGTGATTTTAATAGACCTGAGATGGATTTCAGTACGGTACTTTTTCCTGCACCATTTGCTCCAAGCAGCGTTACTATATCCGCATCCGGGACTTTCAGAGAAACGCCCTTGACTGCAAGAATTATGTCATTATAGATGACCTCAATGTTGTCGACTTTCAGCATTCCAGGTGTCCCTTTATTTATCCGGAGGCTGGTTTAACAGGCATCCTTGATGTAGCACGCAAACCATCAGCGACTTGACTTTATTTCTCTAAAATATATTGCAAGAAATTTGAGTGGTTCCAATGCAAATACGGAATGTACGGTTTTTCCGTCAAAGTATATGACGTCACCTTCTTTCATTTCGTGGTCCACGTTTCCGTACCTGAAAATGCATTTACCCTCTATGATATAGGATAGTTCGAAACCATTATTTTTATGTCTGTCAATACACTTTCCTTTATTCGCTTTTCCAATGCTGATCGAGATGGAGTCATCAATCAGACCCTTAGGAATTAAAAGTTTCAGATTTAACATATGTGCTTCTATTTCCGTTTGCTCCTCGGCCTTAATCAAGATGCATTTTCCTTGATCTTCTTCGAAGAATGCTGTTATCGGCTCACCAAGGGAATGAGCAATCTCGGAAAGAAGAACCACTGAAGGACTTACCTTTCCTGTCTCAATTCTATAGATTGTTATATAACTTACGCCGACTCTATCGGCCAGCTGGCTCATCGTTAGCCCGTTTTTTTTTCGAACGTCCCTAATTCTTAAGCCGATCTGTTCCTTTGCTTGCTGTTTCATTTGCCGTCTTGGTTTGCTTGAATGGAGGTAAAACCGTGTTTTTCAACAGACTGGGAGGACAAGGTGCTTTTTACCCTCAAGGATTGGATGTATATCTGATTTGTTGTATTGTCAAGATCGAAATATCATAAATGTTATAAACTGGCAGTTGGTTAAAGGGGAGACCAGTTCGGTGCTTGGCGCTCAGACCGGCGGCAATTTCAAGTGATGATCATGGAAGGGCTGGAAAAAATGTTTCTCAAACGATTACATAAAAAGCTCGCGATATCCCTCTCTATGTTCCTTATTCCATCTCGGGCAAAATGCCGGCCTTCCCTGCGTAGCCAGTTTTGTACACGCATCGCATTTCGGATTGCATTTGACAATCGACCTATCCTGTCCTTTTTTAGCCTTTACAGGCCATTCGGGGTCTACCCATAGCATCCGTGCCAGCCCTATAAGATCCGCCTTCTTCTCTTTCAGTATTTTTTCCGCCCGGGAAGGCGTTGAGATACGACCGGCAGCAATAACAGGAACCCTGACTTCTTTTTTTACGGCATGGGCCAGGGAAACCATGTAGCCGGGTTTACCGGACTTCCTCACGATCTCAGGGAGAAGAAAAGATTCATAGGTTCCACCCATGACTGATATATAGGCCACCCCGTTTTCCTCCAGGGCCTTTGCCAAAACCGTGGATTCATCGAGATGCAGCCCGTCAGGCAGCCATTCATCGGCCAGAAAACGATATCCTACCGGGAAATCTCCTACCAGGTCTTTTACACGTTTTAATACCTCAAGCGGAAACCTGATCCGGTTTTCTATATCGCCTCCATATCCGTCCTTTCGCCTGTTGGTTCTCGGGGATAAAAACCCAGACAGGAGATATCCTGTTCCTCCATGCAGTTCCACCAGGTCGAATCCTGCCTTCTTTACCCTCAGGCATGCCTTTGCATACTGCTTCTGGATGTTTGTGATCTCCTTCTTTGTAAGTGCACGCGGAGTCCTTCCAAAAGTTTTTACTGCTGATGGTGCCACGGGTTCATCAACATAAGCAAAACGCCCCGCGTGGTTGACCTGAAGCGCTGCCAAGGTCTTTTCACCATTTATGGCCATCGCAAGCCTCTCCAGGCCGTTGATGTAGCGGTCGTTATCACAACGAAGTGTCCTGGGTGAGCCACTTCCTTCAGGAGTTATGCTTGAATTTTCAACCACTATTAATGCAGCCCCGCTTTGTGCCATGAGTTTGTAATGATAAAGCATCAAGGGAGAGACCTTTCCCCCGGACTCAGCATAACCCAGGTACAAAGGAGCCATGGTAATACGATTCTTAAAGTTCAGCCCATCTACTTTCAAGGGCTTGAAAAGGTTCGGATAGACTGGTTTTTTCATTTTTGCACTCCTTGTTATCCGGGTTACTTAGTAAAGAATCCCCGCCCTTCCGGACGGGCCTTCCTGCGAAGGCGGGTAAAATACATGTATCACCCTTTTGTGTGAAAACCAACCATGGAATTACAGAATACGGGGTAAAAGGGGTAAATTTATGGAGCAAACTTAGGAAGGATACCTTATTCTTTGCACCGCGATCAGCGAAATCAGGCTCATACCTGCGCCGGCTATGAAAGGAATCCTGTAGTCCACCATCCACAATAAGCCGCCTATTGCGGGAAGGAAAACCGCCGCCAGGTGGTTTATGGTAAAGCCCACGGCCATGCTCGACGCGATATCCCTGGGATCCCCTATCTTTTGAAAGTATGTCCTGATGGCAATGGCAAAATTGAAAAAGACATGGTCCAGAATGTAGAGAACCGCCACGATAATCCTGGATTCCACCTTGGCGTAGGCCAGGAAAATAATTATGAGGCTCGAATATTCAAGGGAAAGGACCCTTCTCTCGCCGAACCTGATAATGGCCTTTCCGATGATGGGGCTCAGGAAATAATTTATTAGATTGTTGATAACGAACAGTGCCGTCACCTCCTGGATTGAGAATTGGAATTTCTTGACCAGAAGGAAAACTGCAAAGGCCATGAAGATCTGCCGCCTCGCACCTCCCATGAATGTCATGAGGTAAAATAGCCAGTACTTTTTTCTAAAAACCATCTTCTTTCTTTGGGGCACCAGGTTTCGGTCGGTGGGCTCCTGAAAGAACCCCCATATGGCCGCGGCCATGATGAGACCTCCTATTAGGGCATAGACCTGCGTAAAATTAAAAAACGCTGCGCTTGCATATATGAGGATGCCCACCCCGATATTGGAGGCAGCCGACAGACTGCGCAGTTTGCCGAAGACCCACGGGGATGTGTTTTCGTCAAAGTACTGAAGTGTCAGGGACTGGTTGGTGGTCTCAAAATAATGGAACCCGAAGCTCATGATCAGGGTGGTAATGATTAACCCGGGGTATGAGGGAAAGAGTCCTGTCGCCGCCAGGCCGAGCCCCAGGAAGAGGATTGACAATGCGGACAGGCGGTGCTCCTTTATAAACAGTATTACAAAAACCGCAAAAAGTGCTAGAAATCCGGGAATCTCCCGCACCGATTGAATCACTCCCACGTGCTTGCCATCCAGCCCGGCGACTTCCACCGCAAAGTTGTTGAAGAGGATCAGCCACCCATAAAGTCCCGCCGTAGAGGCGATGGTGAGCACGATCAGGTAGCGATACATTGGATTTTGTTTTACTGTCTTCATGGGGTTCGGCATTATGCCTTTTTCATCCCCCATGTCAAGCACGATTCATCCTGCATATCAATGGATCCATCAGATTCATGTTAATAATTCGATTTTGGTAGCCCTAGAGTGCCGTGCCGAGCCTCCCGGCCTGGTCTTTTCAAAACGGCAGGTAGGGCAGGCTTGGTCCTTAATATTAATTAATATTAACAAAGACATTAAACTTATTTGATAATTATTTAATAATAAAAGCATTTAGGGGTTGCGAGGAAGGAAATTTCCGGCGATCTAAATCCGCTGCAATATGTTTTCCCGTTTAAAGGAAAAACAGGTGCCGGGTGCTTTGGAGGTGACATCTTTGATAAGATATGTATATTAAAGAATCGCAACCCTAAGGACGGGGCTTTATTCTCTCGCAAAACATTATAAGTCCCGCCAGGTGCACGGCAGGCGGGCCATGGCAGTCTGTTTTCAAAAATCGCATCTAAACTTCTGCCGTGGGAGTCGAACGCCCCCATTCCCGCATCGATTAGGCCCGATGTAAACATTGATGCCTAAAGCCACGACAAAGAGTCCCTTCTGGGGCTGTTCAAGGGTGACATTTTAGGCCTCACTAACGTTCCATAAAAGGTCAGTCTATGCGGCTTTTGAAAACAGACCCCCATGCCCACACTTTTACTGTATAGGAGACACAAGGATCAATCATCAAGGCGAGCCTTGAACGGCAGTGCCAGACCAGATATCACCACCCTAAGAGACTGTGTCGTAATGTCATTGCGAGGAGCCCCAGGCGACAAAGCAATCTTGTAACACGTCGAAATTAAAGGGATTGCCGCGCTCCCTTTGGTCGCTCGCAATGACCGGGAGGGATTGTGACACAGTCTCTAAGGGCGGGCCGTCCCGCCTTGCGTGACCAAAGGAGCTTGGCGATTCTGATAACTGAAATTTACGGAGGAGTACCCATGAACGACGTGTACGAAAGACTGAGAGAACACCTGGACAAGCTGCCCGGCGGCTTTCCTGCAACCGAGAATGGAGTGGAATTGCGCATCCTGAGACGACTTTTTACCCCGGAAGATGCCGAACTGGCTCAGTACCTGACCCTCAAATTGGAACCGGCAACTGTCATTGCCGAAAGGGCCGGTATCTCCGCCGAGGATGCTGCTGAAAGGCTTCAATCGCTGGCTCGAAAAGGATTGGTATTCAGTATCGAAACAACTGAAAGGCCACATGCTTACATGGCTTCCCAGTTTATTGTCGGAATATGGGAATACCACGTCAATGAACTGGACAAGGATTTCATTAATGATGTTGAAGAATACCTTCCAATCCTTTCCAGAGAGGCGTTCGACCTCGTACCACAACTCCGAACCATACCGGTGGGCAAATCTATCCACGCGGGCCTTGAAGTCCTTCCCTTCGAGCAGGCCGAAAACCTGATCAGGAAACAGAAGAAGTTCCTGGTCGCCCCCTGCATTTGTCGACGTGAGCACCAAATCAAAGGAGCAGGCTGCGGCAAGCTCATGGATGCGTGCCTGATGTTCGGATGGGCTGCCGACTATTATGAACGCAACGGTCTGGGACGTATTATTACCCTTGAAGAGACACTTGACATCATTAAGAAAGCAGAAGAAGAGGGGCTGGTACTCCAACCCAGCAATTCCCAGGAAATCGTGAACATCTGCTGCTGCTGCGGCGACTGCTGTCAGGTCCTTCTCAACCTCAAGAGGCATCCTGTGCCGGCTGCCATGGTTTCATCCCCTTTTATCGCAGAGGTTGACCGTGAAGTATGTATTGGTTGCGAAACCTGCCTGGAAAGATGCCAGATGGATGCGATTGAGATGCAAGACGATCAAGCACGCGTGAACAGTGACCGTTGCATTGGTTGCGGGTTGTGCGTGTCAACTTGCCCCAGCGAGGCATTAAGCCTGAAGCGAAAACCCGAGGAAATGCAGGCAAGCATTCCGAAAAATCAGATGGAAGCTCATGCACTCAGGGCGCAGGCCAGGATTCGGGTAAAGAAGGCAATATGATTCCTGCCCAAGGTTTTTGCCTGCTATCAACGGTCGGAGGTCCTTTTATTTCTCATGGCCGTCGATGCATGCCATATACCTCTAAGGGCACGTTCAGTGCTTGGATAGACCGGTATACCCTCAGCCTGGAAGAGACTGCGCATCTCCCTTGACACAGCTTCAACAGCAACGTCCTCGGGCATATATGCCCGGTTATCAAACACCATTACCACCTCTTTTCCGGTCTCCTCCTTGACCTGCGCAAGTGTTCTGACAAGGCTTTTGATATAACTTCCGCTGGGGGGCGGCTCCGTGCCGTTCAATTTGAAGAGCAACGGAAGTTCCACTTCCAGGGTCCTAAGGAGCATAATCATAATCAGCACGTCCACCGGTTCCCTCGTCAGTATCTCACGGGCCAGGGCCAGTAAGGTTTCAACGGGCAAGGCCGGGGTGCCTGTATCCAGGGGGTTGGCCATGCTGTTTCCCGGTGTGGGGAAGAACTCCCGGAGTCTCTTTTGCGTTTCACGGCTGAATGTGGGAACTTCCAGGCCCCAGCGGTAAGCCAGGTCAGAGCTGAAGACACCGATGGCCCCGCCCCCTCCAAGGAGGGCGATCCTTTGACACGGGGCCTTAAGATAATTCAGGGCCGCAAGCGTGTCCATCATCTCATCGAGCCCCTGTACGGATGCTGCACCGGCCTGGGAAAGGGCTCCGTCCCACACCTTTGCCTCGCCCCCCATTGACCCGGTGTGACTCATGGCAGCCCGGTCCCCCAGAGGTGTCAGCCCGCCCTTCCATATGACTACAGGCTTTTCAGGCGTTACTTTTCCGACCAGATCAAAAAATTTCCGCCCGTCCCCTACCCCTTCGAGGTAGGCCGCAATGTACTCTGTTTCCGGATCATCAGCCAGGTAGTCCATGAGTTTGACGGCATCCAGGTCACACCCATTGCCAAATGACACTACCTTGCTAAGGCCAAAACCCAAAAACCGAGCTTCATATCCAAAGTCGCTTGCAACCCCGCCGCTTTGAGAGATCATGGCTACCGGGCCTGGCTCTTTTGAGAAACCTGAACCGGGCAGGAGGGTGATTCCCCCCCTGGGACAGTGAATTCCGAAGCAGTTGGGGCCCACTACCCTTAGTCCGTCTGCAGCGATTCGGCCGACTTCGGCCTCAAGGGCTGCGCCTTCGCGCTCGCCGGTTTCGCCAAACCCGGAAGAATGGATTTGGACGCCTTTCAGTCCATGATTCAGGCATTCCCGCATTACCTCGGGTACTGCCCTGGCAGGGACTGAAATCGAGGCCAGGTCCACAGGACCTGGTACCTCGCTCAGGCTCCTGTAAATCTTCAGTCCCGCTATTTCCCCGCCTTTAGAGGAAATGGGATAAAGCCCTCCCTGATAGCCGTACTGAATCTGACTTAAAATAATCAGTTTTCCAAATGAATCTACCGTTGCAGCCCCTCCGAACAAGGCAAGGCCTCGCGGGTTGAACATCCGATCAAGTTGTTGACGTTCTTCAGGTTTCATGAAATCCGGGCCCTCTCTTCTTCCAAATATCGCTTCAATCGCTCAAGGGAATCAGCCCCGTAGACCTGAAGCCAGTCAGCAAGTATTTCATCCATGGGTACACCAGTGTAAAAGCCACGGTCCCTGACATATTCTATATGCAGTTCCCCTTCCAGGTTATGGGAGTGGAATATCCCATCCTGTCTGGCATCAAACTCCACCGGCGCAATGCGGTTCTCACGGCACATGGCCAGGTCGAATGCTGGAGTCGCCTTGACCCATTTTTCCTCCAGGTAGAGCTCGCTGTAACCGTGGCAACTGAACAGGTTTGTCCCCATCACCTTTATCAGCCTGGGTGAAATAAGATGGTTTCGAATATCCGCGAGGTGCACCCGCGCGGGTATTCCGGCCGCGCGGGCAAGCGCGGCCAGAAGCGCGGCCTTTTCAACACAGAATCCCCTACCTCTTTCAAGGGTCTTGCTTGCCCGGTAATTCTGAAGTGCATCGACAGGTACCAAGGGCGTATATTTGATTTCATCTCTTACCCAGTAGAAGAGGCTCCTGGCCTTGCCAGCATCGTCTTTAAGGCCCCCGCACAAATCCTTAGCCTTCTGTTCTATATCCGGGTTGTCGCTGTCGATCCCTGGTGCGGGTCTCAAAAACTCATCTACATGTTGCATGATATTCCGTTCTTTTAGTTTAGAGGAATAGGAAGGTGAATGAAACAATCAGAAAAAGGCATTAAGCCCAAAAAAGCGAACATATCTGAAAATTTATTAAAAGCTAAACAAATTCAGCTATACAGTCAAGGAAAAGCAGAACACAGATTTCAGAGTTGAGGGGTTAAGATTTTTTTTGACTATACCCTTATTCATCACTATATTATGGCCGAGGATTTTTTCCATGACAATGCAACAAGGTTCCAAGCTCTTTCTTGTTTTCCTGATTCTCTCATTAATCCTTCTCCTAAGGCTGTTCTGGACCTATGTCTCAGCCATCGTGCTTGCACTTCTGATCGCAAGTGTGTTCTATCCGATCTACGTCTGGATAAAGGGCAGGTTAAAGGGCAAGGAGACTTCATCGTCATTGATAATGATCCTTTTAATCTTTCTGGTCCTGATCATTCCGTTGGGCTGGTTTGTAGGCACCCTTTCCAATGAGGCCTTTGATTTCTATAACCACAGCCGCAGTGCGGTTT
>CAZUHR010000140.1:0-8480 GCA_964620335.1 uncultured Desulfobacteraceae bacterium | reverse complement strand
TCGTCTAAGAGAAGAAGCTTGGGCTCTGCGGCCAGGGCCCTTGCAAGCTCTACCCTTTTTCTGAGACCGTAAGGGAGCATGCTGGATGGTGTCCGGCGGATATTTTCGATCTGCAGAAAATCGATGATCCGCTCCGCGGCAGCCCTATGATCGATCTCCTCTTTCTGGCTAAACCTCCAGTAGAGGGCCTGAGAAAAAATATTGGAATGCATCATCATTGTTCGACCCATCATGATATTTCCGAGGGCTGACATACCGCTGAATATGGCCAGATTCTGAAATGTCCTTGCGATTCCCTGGGCCGCAATCTGGTTCGGCTTCATTCTTCTGGGCCGTTCCTTGCCCTCGAAAAAGATGCGCCCCTTATCCTGCTTGTAAAACCCGTTGATAATGTTAAGCATGGTAGTTTTGCCGGCGCCGTTAGGGCCTATGATCCCCATGATTTCACCGGGATATATCTCAAGGCTGACGTCATTCAGGGCCTGCAGGCCACCAAATGCAATGCTGATATTTTCTGCGCGAAGTATGGGCTCCTTTCTCTCATTCATGGCTTACCTGCTCTAAATAAAAGTATTAATTGAAATGTCATTGCGAGTGAAACGAAGCAATCTCTTCAAACAAAGGGACTGCTTCGTCCCCCGGCTTGGCCGGGGGCCTCGCAGTGACAGAGGAATCAAAACGTATCGACATCGCGGACCTTAAGGTTGGCCTTCATGGTGGTTGTCCGGCCGTCTTCGTAAGTAAATGTCGCTTCCACATCCACATCGTCCTGGCCCGGCGTGTAAAGGGCCTCTATGAGATTACCATATTTTTCTGCCACGAACTTCCTCCTCACTTTCCGGGTTCGGGTGATTTCGCCGTCATCAGGATTCAATTCCTTATGAAACAAGAGGTATCGCTTTATCTGGGAATTCTTGAGCTTGGGGTCCTCACTCAGGCTCTTGTTGACCTTAAGGATCTCGTCTTTAATGAGTTCATAGACCGGGGGCTTCTGGGCAAGATCCGTGTAACTTGTGAAGCCGATATGTCTTCTTTCCGCCCAGTTCGCCACGGCACCGTAATCGATATCAATAAACACGGCTACGTAGTTCCTATTCATTCCGTGGGCTACGGACTCCTTGATATATGGGCTGAATTTGAGCTTATTTTCTATATATTTGGGTGCGAACATGGTGCCATCATTCAATTTGCTCACATCCTTGGCCCGGTCGATGATCTTGAGGTGCCCTCGTTCCGTCATATAACCGGCATCACCTGAGTGAAGCCACCCATCTTCAAGGGTCTCGGCCGTGGCCTCCGGGTTCTTAAAGTAACCGATAAAGTTGCCCGGACTCTTGTACAGGACCTCACCATTTTCAGCTATCTTTATCTCAACACCTGGCGCCGGAGGTCCCACGCTCTCGTTGTCGATATCACCGTCCTTTTGCATGGAAATATAGGCCGTGCTCTCAGTCATGCCATAGAGCTGCTTCAGGTTGATCCCAAGGGACCTGTAGAACTCGAATATCTCCGGGCCGATGGCCTCCCCGGCCGTATAGGCGACCCTGATCTTGCTCATGCCTAAGTTATCCACTAAAGGAGCATAGATGATAAAATCACCTATCCTATAAAGAATATTGTCAATGACCGGGACGGATTCATTGGCGATCCTCTTTTTCTCAACCCGGTTGGCCACCTTCATAAAGTAGTCAAATGCTACCCTCTTAATCCAGGCGGAATCTTCAATCTTGATCATGATTTGGGTTAGGATATTCTCCCAGATACGGGGAGGCGCAAAAATATGGGTTGGACCTATCTCCTTCTGGTCATGGACTGTTGTGGAGGTGCTTTCCGGGCAGTTGACAGTAAATCCGGAGGTCAGGGCCTGTCCGTAAGAGAAAATGTGGTCCCCGATCCAGGCCATGGGAAGATAGGCCATTACATTTTCCTTCTCATCCAGATTGTCCCACTGAAGAAAACCCCTGGAACACTCTGCAATTTTACGGTGAGTCAGCATAACACCTTTTGGATTACCGGTGGTTCCCGAAGTGTATGAAATAATGGACATGTCGTCGGGATTCACATCATTGACCGCATTCATGAAATAGTCGGGGTTTTCTTTGCCGAACTTGCGGCCCATCTCCTGGACCTGGGTAAAAGCGATGAGCCAGTCATGCTTATACTTTTGAAGTCCCCTGGGATCATCATAGATAATATATTCCAGCCTGGGGATCTCATCTTTCAGATGCATGAGCTTATCGGTCTGCTCCTGATCCTCTGCCAACGCGAACCTACACTCCGAATGATCCACAATAAAGTGAAGTTCCTTATGTATGGCGTCCTGGTAAAGAGGAACAGGCACGCCCCCTAAACACTGACAACCTGCCAAGCCCCAGTAAAGCTGGGGCCTGTTGTCGCCGATAATGGCCATCTTATCATCCTTTTTAAATCCTAGGGCTGCCAATCCCAGGGCAAAATCCCTCGCCTGTTCGAGGTAATCCTGCCAGGAATAGGACTGCCATATACCGTAATCCTTTTCACGTATGGCTGCCTTAGTAGGGGGAAATCTCTCGGCATTATGGATAAGGATTTTAGGAAAGGTCATAGGAAGTTCGTTCATTTCTTTAAAACTCCTGTTTCAATAGACAATTGTCTTGAACCCTAATTTTGCAAGGCCCTCGAAATGTTATTGCGAGGATCGAAGCGACAAAGCAATCCTATGTGAAGCATCGTCCCGATAGAATTGAGGGATCTCCATTTTGAAGAATGAGATCCTTCGCTCTGCTCAGGATGACTTGCAGCGGTAAGTCAGATTGCTTCGCGGAGTTTATCCCGCTATGCGGGGCTCGCAATGACTGTATTAGTGACTTTTTACTAAACCATCAAGATTGTATATTGAAAAATCGTCAATTGGCAATATTCAATCGTCAATTTTTCTTGATACCCCGGCCGATAATTTCCATAGCCAGTTCCAATGTAGGCATTAGCAGATCCTTGCCCGGATTAAGACCGTTCTTTGTGTCTTCCAAGAGTACCAGTCCGGCAAAGAGACCCCATACAATATCGGCAAAGGCAGCTGGATGACGATTCAGAAAAATTCCTTCCTGGACCCCATTTTCAAAAATTTCAGCAATGGCCTTCATGTACTTCTGCGTGTAGTCTCTGATCTGGGATGATAGTTCGGGAGAAAGGTTCCTGAGTCTTTCCTTGGATTGGAATCTGAGGACGTTTACAACATTCACAGGGTCGGTCATGTAGACTTCATACAGTGCCTTTTCCAGTGCCTTTATTTTCTTTTCAAAGCTCAGATTTTTCTGATCGCTCACATTCTCCACCCTGGCTATGAGGGCCTGAAGCATTCTAAGGTTAAGGGATGCGAACAGCTCATCCTTGTTTTTGAAGTAGAGATATATGGTAGCCGGGCTCAACTCGGCTTCTTCGGCAATGTTCTCAATGGTCGCCCCGCCGAATCCATTTGACGCAAAGACTTTTTTTGCAGCATCCATTATCTGCTGCCTCCGCTGCTCCTTCTCGCGCTCTTTTCTTTCTTCAATGCCCATGATATGAGGATCATTCAGAAAATAATATGAATATTATTCAATTAATGGATAGCATTAATTTAGTGACGAAAGTTTATAAACTGAAAGTAATTCAGCTGTCAAGAAAAAAGAGGAGGTTGACTTATAACAACGTTATCCGTAGGCTTGTGTGCATGTTCAAGTCGAAACAACACATACAAATCCCAAAAATATGCCTTTTGAGGTAAAAACGATGATAAAAAACATTTTAAAAACATTTTTTTTTCTCTTTTTCCTGTCCATCAGCCTGCTTTGTAAGAGCCAGGTATATCCGGAACAGTCCGGAGATGTTCCAATAATCCATATTGACGAAACTAACCATGTCTTTCCAACTATCTTTGAAGGTGAAAGACTAAGCCATACTTTTACAGTATTAAACAAAGGAACCGCAAATCTGAATATAAAGAGTGTAACCCCTTCATGAAGCTGCTCAGTGGCCCGTTATGACAGGGTCATCCCTCCCGGCGGGACAGGGGAAATCACATTACAAATAGACACAAATAGGATAAGAGGCGAGTTTCAAAAAAAGGCCATTGTCTGGTCAAATGACCTGGAGAGAAAAAGCATAGCCCTTTACCTGATTGGGGAAGTCAAACCTCATATCTCCCTTGAGCCCGGTGGGTATCTCTCCTTATGGGGAACCGAAGGCCAGGTACCAAGGGAGCATCTCGACATCATCAATAATCACAAAAGCCCCATGAAGATTACAGGTGTAGACAGTGAGTTGAGGGATCATATCGAATGGCACATTGAGGAAACCAAGCCGGGATATGCCTACAGGCTGGAGGTCAAAGATATATCCAAAACAGCCGGGGATTATACCGGTCACCTGATCATAAGCACGGATAACCCCAAAAAGCCGCAACTGATTATTATTATTAACCGCAATATAAGTCCAAGAGAAAAATAGGCCGGCACTAGAATGCAATTATTCATATAATTTCAAATTGTTGCACATGAAACAGTGTCAGCTTTTGATTAAAGTGTGTGCCTTTGCTGGTGTATTATCTCGTAATTAAGTTGTCACCTCGACCGACCCGTCCTCCTCAGTAGCTTTGCTAAAAAGGGTGGAAAGGAGAATAAAAATATGATGGCGCAAGTGGCAATCAGAAAAACCAATATCCATAATCTTGAAAACGTGATTGCTGATCTTCTCGATCATATTCAATACAGGCCGACCAGAAAAAAGATCCTCCTCAAACCGAATATTGTGGTTGCTGCGCCGCCTGAGGGAGGAGACATCACTCACCCCAAGGTGATCGAATCCCTTGTTCGTTATTTCAGAGACCGGAACAGGGAGGTAGTGGTCGCTGAAGGGACCGGTATTTTCAGTACGGCGGAAGAATTCGAAAGGCTACTCCAGGCCACACAATACGATCTTTTAAGAGACCGATTGGATGTACCCATTATAAACCTCGAGCAGGTGGAAAGGACAAGGATGACATGGAAATATGGCACGCTGCGATTGCCGAAACTTTTAGATGACTACGAGTACGTCAATGTGCCCACCATGAAGACCCATATGCAAACAGGAGTCACGCTCGGGATAAAAAATCAGAAGGGCCTTATTCCGATGGAGACCAAGAAAATCTTTCACAAAAAGGATCTCAATGCCTGCATCTTTGAGCTGAGCAAGATGATTCAACCCTCTCTGACCCTAGTCGACGGGATATACTGTATAGAAGGGACCGGGCCTACCGGACCACCCATCGGGGAAGTCAAAAAAATGGACCTGTTAGTAGCCGGCAAAGATATGATGGCCGTTGACAATGTTTGCGTGCAGATCATGGGTTTTGGTATTAACGAAATAAAGCACCTCAGAGCTATCCCCGGCATCCAGGTGATAGGAGAAAAAATTGAAGCGGTTCGATCCAAGTTCAAACGGCCCATGAACTTTTTCAAACGGGACCACTTTGTACTTCACATGGACGAGAAAGCCTGTACCATGTGCACGGTCTCCGTTTACAAGGCCCTTTCTAAAATCCTGTATACCCCGCAGTTAAGAGAACAGTTGGAGAGCAGGAAAGATCTGAGGGAGATTACCATCATTTTGGGGCCTATGGATGCCCCAGCCGAGCTGGGTACGAAAACACTTTGTCTCGGTGACTGCGCCACCAAAACCGCGCGAAAGGCTGGACTGCCAATCATCAAAGGGTGCCACCCGGATTACCGGGAACTGGTAAATTTTTTATTCCCCGGGACATATATAGACGTTCATAGCCCGGCCGAAAAGAGGTACTCATAAAAGCTCCCCTCTGTCTGCGGAGCCGCCAGGCTGAGTTCATCTTTTATTTTCTTTACCTCTGCACAATAGCGAGCGAAAAATTCGCACAGGCAGCAATACGAATTTTGTGAATGAAATCTTGACCGGCCTACGCCACAGCCTTTGCCCAATTTTGCAAAGCCAGCCAGAGCAACTCTTCTAATCTTTTGATATTCCGATTTTTACCCGCCTTCGCAGAAAGCCCTGTCCGGAAGAGACTGTGTCACAATCTCTTCCGGTCATTGCGAGCGACCAAAGGGAGCGCTGGGAGCTTCACTTTTTCAGTGGAATTCCCAACAGGGTCTTGGCCAATTTTATCTTTTTGTCCAAGTTTCCCTCTCTGAATATCATAATTCTCTGGGCCTGGGGTGATCCTGCACCGTGCATAGATTCCACCAGGGCCGTGCCCCCTGTCATGGCCTCAATAAGCCTGGAAATCTTCATTCGATGTTCAGTGGGAACGCCTTCTACACCCGAAAAATACTTTTTTACAAGGTGCCCCACTTCTTCACTTTCAAGGTCATACTGACTCGGCAGCGTTGCCAGAAAACCGCCTGCCAAATCAACGGCCAGCCGGGCCACCTCAAAATGCAACCGCGTCACGTTCTGCTTACACACATTTGCCAGCATGGTGTCTACCATATAGGCACCCGATTCCGTCGACCAGCCCTCAGCCGAGCACGCTATGGAAGAACTGTAAAGGGTCTCGCACAAATGAATCATCTCTGTGACCTTATCCCTTACGTGAGAAGACTTGGCCGTTCCCTGAATCAAGGTCAAATAACTCACAGCCCCTATAAGAACATCTATGAGACCTGTTTTGCAGGCACCATAATTAGCCCTATGGTGAGCTGCGAAGCGGTAGACGAGAGATCCTGTGAATTCGGTCTCTCCGTTCATAAAAATTCTGTCCTGAGGCACAAAGACGTCCTCAAAGACAATAACGGCTTCTCCACCTACTGCTCCGAATGTGGGTTTGCCGGAATCAATTCGCTCTCTCCTATCACGCCGGTCATCACTTGCCTGACGGCCGAATATCATTGTTACCCCAGGGGCATCTACAGGTACTGAACAGGAAACTGCATAGTCCCTTGAAGGTTCTTTCATTGCTGCTGTCGGCATTATCAGAATCTCATGGGAGTTTACACCGCCGGTCATATGCAGTTTGGCACCTCGAATAATAATCCCATCGTCCCGCTGTTCCGTTACATGCACGTACTGGTCGGGGTCCGGCTGATCAACCGGACTCTTTGATCGGTCGCCTTTTGGATCGGTCATGGCACCAACAACCATAAGGTTTTTATCTTGAATATATGTTAGCCAATCCTTAAAACGCCCAAAATAATCCGTTCCCCTTTTTTGATCAATCTCGTAGGCCACGGAATACACCGCATTGATGCCATCGAGGCCCACACACCTTTGAAAACAGGTGCCGGTCTTTTGACCAAGGACCCTGAGAAGCTTGACCTTTTTGATGAGATCCTCAATATTCTGATGCACATGGGTAAAACGGCTAATTTCCCTGCCGGTTAAATGAGAAGTGGCGACCGCAAGATCTCGATACTCTCTGTCACTTGCAAGGGCATAGGTCATGGCTGCCGCACGGACATGAGGAGCAGTAGCCGGATGTCGCGTAACGTCGTTGATTTTTTCTCCTTTATAGTAAACGACCGGGTTTATTTTCCTAAGACTTTCTATGTATTCTGCCCCGTTTTTGATATCCATGACTAACTCCTTTCTTTATGAAATCTGCGCTATTTCATGTCACTTAAAAAAATAAATATTTCCCTTGAACTTTTTTGATTGGCTGGCACATACTTAGAATTCGATTCCCTTTCTCGCCTTCAGCCCTTTATTGTAAGGATGTTTGATCTCATCTATGACAGATACGAGGTCAGCACGCTCAATTAGCTCCTTCGGGCAATTTCTTCCGGTAATAACTAATTCGAGATTGTCTGGTTTTTTTTCTAATAGATCAACCACCCGCATCAAGGGTATCAGATTGAAATCAACAGCCACATTGATCTCATCTAAAATTAATATATCGTAATTACCCTTTTCTACGAGTTCTTCGGCCTTCTCAATTGCTTCATTGGCCTGCTCAAAATCAATAGGTGACGGATTTTTGGGATCAATCAGCTCTGTTGTTCCATAGCGAAAAAGATCAATCCCAAGCTTTTCAAGACTTTTCACTTCTCCATAATTCCATATCTTCATAAAATGAAGAATACCAACTTTAAACCCGTGACCGGCAGCCCTCATAGCCAGGCCAAGGGCTGCGGTCGTCTTTCCCTTGCCACTTCCGGTATAAATCTGTATCAGACCGAAATTGGTATTTTTTTCCATTGAGTACCCTTTTTTAAAATTTAATTATTTATACTGATTTTATTTCTTAATCCATTAGAAAAACCCTGTCAATCAGAGGAAATTAAGAATGATCTGTTTTTTCCTTGCCTCTGAGTATGCAAATGGAGAAAATAATTGGTTATAGCTTTATATTGATTGCAAAATGCCTTGGAAACGGAGAAAAGATTGCTGAAACAGGGATTAGTCCAGGTATATACAGGAAAGACAGAGCAAAGAAATCTTGCCCATATTGGTCTTAGTCTCAGGGCCACAGGTCAGAATCTGAATACGTATATGATGTGCTTTCTACCACA
>CAZUHR010000139.1:0-8481 GCA_964620335.1 uncultured Desulfobacteraceae bacterium | reverse complement strand
CCTCGTCCAAGAGACAGAACGGGCTCGGTTTGATCATATAAATAGCAAAAAGAAGCGCCATTGCCACCAGGGCCTTTTCACCACCTGAAAGAAGTCCCATGTGGCTCAGTTTCTTACCCGGAGGTTTAACTTCCACCAGCACCCCGCTTTCCAATGGTTTTTCCTCATCGATTAACTTAAGGCCGGCTGTGCCCCCCCTGAAAAGAATAGGAAATATCTGTTTTAATTTGTCATCAACCATCTGGAAAGTCTCCCTGAATTTATTAAGAGATGTCCTGTTGATCTTTCTTATCGCTGTTCTAAGGGACTCAATGGAACTAAGCAGGTCCTGCCGCTGGTTTTTCATGAATTCATATCTTTCTTTTAAGGCCTCGTGTTCTTTAATGGCGGTCAGATTCACATCCCCCAATTTTTCCCTCATAGCCCTCTTTTGATAAAGTTTCTCCTCAATCCCCGAGGCTGAAAAGGCTTCATCCAGGTATTGCTCATAGATATCTGCCAAATTCAGATTTGTTTTTTCCCGCACCATTTCCACCAGGCTGTTCATTTTGAAACCGATCTCAGAGTGCTCCATCCTGGCCCTGTTTATTTCTTCCTTGAGGTCATCAATTTCCCCGCGCAGCTGCCCAGCCATGCCTTTCTCTTCCCTGATTCCATCCAGAAAGGCCTGCCTCTCCCGCTCCGCCAAGCCCACAGCCTCTTCTGCGCCTCTTAATTCTTCATAAAGTGTCTTTAGTTCCTCCGTGAGCACCTCTTTTCGCCTTTTACACTCTTCACACCGGTCTTTTCCCAGAGATATTTCTTCTTCAATTTTCTTGCGGCGTTTCATCAATTCATCGGCATAGTCCTCCAGCCTTTCTATCTCTCGGAACATGCCTCGTTGCTCTTCTTTAAGGATGCGGCAATCCGCCTGAATCTTTGCAAGCTCATCGCGTAATTGATCAAATTCCTCCTGAGATTCATCAAGCTCTTTTTCTTTCCTTCGAAAATATTCCTCTTCCTTCCTTCGCTTTATCTTGCTCTGTTGGAGTTCCTCCTCAATCCTTATAAGATCGTTTTTATGCCTGTTTTGCTCCTCGTCCTTTCTTTTCAGATCACCTGATATCCGCTGGGATAGGCTTTCCATCTGATCCAGTTCCTGTGCCATCCGAAAAAGCGTTTTATCAAACTCATTTATGTCTTCCTGGCAGGCCCACTTATCCTCCATCAAATTCTTAACGGCCTCTTTCTTTTCCTGCACCTTCGAAATTATGGTTTTGAGTTTGAGCTCATGATCATCCACAGCTTTTTTGAGATTACCGGCCTGCTGTTTCAGTTCCTTTATTTCCCGCTTCCTGGCAAGAAGACCACGTGAACTCTGCTTAAGCTTTCCTCCACTGATCACCCCTCTCTGGTCAACCATATCCCCGTCAAGGGTCACAAAACACAGATCCTTTCCATTCCTTTCCCATGCGGATACTGCCTCATTAAGGTCTTTCACCAGAATCGTATCCCCAAGCAAGGCATTTATCAGCGGCCTGAATGTTTCCGGAGCGGCAATAAGGTCCGGCAAGAACGAAAACCGTGACTCAACCTTCCTGCCATTCCCGTTTTTCTTTAATTCCTTAAGGGGAATAAAACTACTTCTACCTTTTGCCCTTTTTTTCAGATAATCAACGGCCTGTTTGCCGTCTTCCTGCGATTCTACAATAATGTACTCCAGTTTGTCTGATAGAACAGCTTCAACAGCCTGTTCATAAGTTGGCTCCACCTGAATCACGTCCGCCACAAGGCCTAAGATGTGACCCTGTCTCGAAGCCTCCAGGTCTTTGGCCTTCATTATGGTCCTGACACCCATCTTATATCCTTCGAAATTTTCTGTCAGGGCCTGCAGGCTGGCCAACCGAGACTGACACAAATTCAGATCCGCCTCCGCCCTCTTAAGTTCGATCTCAATACGCTTTGATTCCTGCTCAAGTTCTTCGGAGTTGATGCTCTCCTGCTCGATAGATGCTTCAATTTCCTTTAGTCTTTCGGCAGTTTCTTCCCTAGCAAGGCTCTTCCTCTCCGAAGCCTTTATAACATTTTCGATTTTGGCCTTGACTCCTTTCAGTTCCTCTTCAAGCCGGGTTCGGCTATCCGTTATCTGATCGATCATCTTGTTTAAATAACCTGACTCGTGACTCAGTCCTAATTCCTTGTTCTCGCCGGCATTCAATTCCGTCCTTGCCTTTTCATAACCTTCCTTTATTTGTTTCAGAAAGTCTCGCTTGGTTCGCACCCTTTTCTCTTTGAGGTAAATCTCCCCTTCCAGATTTTTGAAATTCCTTTCTACTTCTCCTTTCTCTTTTTGAAGCTTCAGTTTTTCTTCCTCAAGGCCTTCAAGCCGTATCTTTATCTCCTCCTTTTCTCCCGAGAGCCTGTGTTCCAGTTCCTCCTGCATCTTGATTTCCCCATTCAGGGATTCAAGACCGGCTTCTTTTCTGTGGACCGTATCCCCCAAATCAAATTGCCTTTTCCTCAGGCTGGACAAAGCTGTATCCTTTTCTTCCAGCTCCAGATTCATGACCTCTATCCTAGCATTAATCCGGGAGAGTTCGGTGGACTTGGTTATTTCCTGCTGGATGAGGCCTTCATTTGACCTCAGTTTGTTCCCTGAGTCCTTATTAAGTTGATGATAATTATTTGAGTAGAGTATAAGTTCCAGATTCCGGATTTCCTCACCAATCGTCTTGTAACGCCTGGCCTTGGAGGCCTGTCTCTTAAGAGCCCTCATCTGTTTCAAAACCTCTCCCAAGATGTCTTCCACTCTCTGAAGATTGGCTTCCGTAAGTTCTATTTTTCTTTGTGATGCCTCCACCTTTCTCCTGTACTTAGTGATCCCGGCGGCTTCTTCCAGCATAACACGGGTCTCTTCAGGTTTTTGCTCCAGGATTGTCCCGATTCTGCCCTGCCCGATAATGGAATAGGCCCTGTTACCCAGGCCAGTATCCATGAAAATTTCCTGGATATCCTTGAGCCTGCATGGAACCTTGTTGATAAGGTACTCGCTTTCCCCTGATCGGTATAGGCGTCTGGTCACAGATATATCTTCATCTTGTGCAAATGCAGAGGGAAAAAGGCCATCGCCGTTTTCTAAGACGAGGGAGACTTCAGCCATTCCCATAGGCTTGTAATCCACAGCGCCACTGAATATGACATCGTCCATTCGCCGACCCCTTAATAGCTTGGGGCTCTGCTCTCCCATGCACCATCTGATGGCATCAACGATGTTGCTTTTCCCGCAGCCGTTTGGCCCAACTACCCCGCTGATTCCAAGGGGAAATGTGATCTCAAGTCTGTCCATGAAAGACTTGAAACCTAAGAGGGAAAGTTTCTTTATCTTCATTGTATCCTCCGTTGGCCTGGCACCGGTATAAGGCCAAAACCATAATAAGCCAAAAACCAGCAAGTACAAGAATTTTAGCAGACTCTTAACTGCTTGTAAAGCTAAAATACTACATGATGTATGGCTCAGGCAAAAAAATCAATATATAGTGCAATACAGACATAAATTGAAATGATATTGACATTGTTATGATTAACTTTCTATTATTGATTAAGTTTAGCTTCAGCAATGTTAATCCTTATTATAAGATTATCAATCTTCGCGGACCCGTAAAATGTCCGTTAATCCAGCATAGCCGGAATGAGGCTTGCCTAAAGGCACGAATCTGAATATGAAACCGGGTATTATCAAACAAGTCTTTTTCCTATCTATAACATGCACCCTTGCGTTGATCCCAATTTGTGTCCAACCATTGACGGCCCAGGAAAAAGAAAAAACCTATTCAATATCGCTGGTCAAAACCGCAGAAGTTGAAAAGGAAATCCATGAGGTTGATGACAAAAAGGTTCTGACACGAACTTTAACTATCCAAAAAGGGGACTGGATTTGGAAAATCCTCAGAAAAGAAGGCCTGCTAAGAGGCGACAACCTTGCTGAATTGCTATCAGTACTAAAAAAACTCAACAAGTCCTTTGACAATCTCGATCTGATAATGCCGGGCGAAAAGATTATCATACCACTTAAGATTGCGCCAACTAAAGGCACACTTACCCTGAAAACCCCTTCAACAAAAGAAATTGCTCCGATTTCCGACCTGAAGGATCTGGACTCTGAAAATTATACGGTCAAGCCTGACGACAGCCTGTTAAAGATCGTAAGGGATCGGTACAATATCCCTAAAGATGAATTATACGGCAAGTATCTTGAGCTCGCAAAAAAACTGAATCCCTCTATCAGTGACCTAAACACCATTTACCCGGGTCAAATAATCAGACTGCCTATTTACTCTCCCCAAATTGTAAGAAAACCCATTGAGTCAGTTGTTTCACCAAAACCTGAGAGAATGGATGAGAGAATAACCCCCCTGGCTCGTGATTTAAGTTTGATCTTTTCCGAACTTGGAGAAGAGTGGGTACAGACAGGCAAGCATTTCATCCCTTTGAAGTCAGGTGGACAGGCTAACCTTGAAGCCATATCCTATCCCATCATTAATCTCCGAAACGGCCTTTGCATAATTGTGGATCTCAACAACAAACTCCCCGCCAAAATGGCCAGACTCATTGGATCCGACTGGGATAACTTCAGGGTCGTCCACCTTTTAGAGAAGGATGACCTGGTCTCTGCCCTGGACAAAATATTCAGGTTATGCGGCTATGCTAAGGTGTTCAAAAGCGGTGAACCCCTTATTCCAAAAAGGGATATTGAACTTAGGATCACGGGAAACTGGATCGTCATTCCCTCGGATACGAGGTCTGAAAACAAGCCTGTTGCTATCGTCATCAACCTTTTAGAGGAGAATGCACCAAAAACACCTCGAGGAATCAAGGATTACCTTGCAAGCCTTGGCATCAAGATCGTTGACTTCCCTCCGGGTGACGATACTCCGGAAAAAACTGATCAAGTTGCCACATTGTACGGGGGTAGTGACTTTTTGTCTTTGGTCGGGAGCGTTTTGAATCTTGTGGGGCAATCCTATTCCACTGGGGTGGAAATCCCTCTTAATGAAGAGCAAAAATCGGACTTCAAGTTAATTGCCAAGCCGGACTTCTTACTTAAGAATAAGGGAAAAGACGCCATAATCGACGTGACGGGCCTAGCGTCGGAAATTGCTTCCCCTTTGAAAGAACGCGGTTTTCTGATCCTTTCTCTGGCATCCGAAAAGTATCCTTTGGACATTACTAAAAGACTTCTCGGTTTTCTCGATATTGAATTTGATGCCGGTCCTCATAGCTTTATGGCAACTGCCAGGCCCATTACAAAAAATATCAAATTGACCGTCCCCGGGATCGTCTTCTCTGACTCTCAGGGAGATAGGATCCTTGCCACCCCAATAAACCTGCCTGAGGAAATCAAGGTATTCTGTTCCAACAAAGGATACAAAATCCTGGCCCTGCCTGGTCCTTGAGATATTTAAGAATTCGCTCAAATTAATTAAGGAGCTCACTGGACAAAGTATTACTAATGTTCAGAAGCTGTCGCAAGTTAGTCCCAAGGATCTATCCAGCGATGCCAATTTCTTCGCACAACCTTCGGTGCGCTCAGTCCCCGCAAGCGGGTCTCCAGTTTCACGACTTGCCAACGGGGAAACCGCAGCCCTTCAACTCTGCTCAGGTTCATGAGCCTATCGAATGACAGATGATGCCTGATGATGCATCAGGGCGCGTTGAGGGGATTTGCCAAATTCCCCTCAGCATGATATGAAAATTTCACTGAATATTCATAATGGCCTAAACTGAACAAAAATTGTCTTGGAAAAAGAAATCTCCATAGCCATAGTAGGCGGAGGCGTAGTGGGCTGTGCGATAGCCTGGGAACTTTCAAAAGGCTACGATAATGTTTTCCTCTTTGAAAAAAATCCCGGGATTACCCGTGGGGAAAACCAGTCCAGCCGGAATTCCGGGGTAATTCATTCCGGCATTTACTATGATCAGGAAACACGTCCCCTAAAGGCGGCCCTCTGCGTGGAAGGGAACCGGTTACTCTATGATTTTTGCAGCCGTTACAAGGTACCGGCTCTCCAAACCGGAAAGATCATAGTTGCCACAAATGAAAAAGAAGAGGAAATTCTCGAGCTTTATCTGAATCGGGCAAGAGAAAACCGGGTGCCGGGTGCGAAAAGAATCTCAGGCAAAAAAGCCAGGGAACTAGAGCCCAATGTAAGGGCAAAATCAGCGCTTCTGATACCCACTGCAGGCATTGTAGAGCCCACGACGCTGGTGTATCGGCTTCACACCCTGGCATCTCAAGGTGGTGTCCAGTTCATGACCGGAACCCAGGTCACAGGTATAGAAAAAAACGGCGACTTCAATCGATTCGGTATATGTTACAGTGACGGACTAAAGGACGAGATAAATGCAAGGATAATGATCAATACAGCAGGGACCGATGCTGACCTGGTCGCAAAAAACTTTGACCCGCGATCTTCTTACGAACTGGACCCAATAATAGGGGAAAGTTACAAATTCTATGGACACAAGAGGCCTGAACTGGGTCTTCAAGGAATGAACGTCTATCCTATGCCGCAATTTGTAATGACTCCGCATGGCCGTCATTTTACGGTGGGCATTCACCTCACGCCGACATTTGGGGAGCTGTCCTTTCCGCCGGTCCTCGGGTCCACGGTGACTGTGGGACCGAAACTTGTACCGGTACAGGACAGAAATATTGTGCCGGGTCCTTTTACTGATGCAAAGGCCTTTTCAGAAAAAGTTAGGCCGTTTTTTCCGGGCATAACAGAAAAAGACCTTATCTGGCACCAGGCGGCGCTGCAGGCAAGACTGAAAGGGCATCCTGATTTTATGATCAGGGCCGTTTCAGACTCCCCTAATTTCATCAACCTGCTGGGGATCGACAGCCCCGGCCTTACCGCCTGTCTGGCAATTGCCCGCAGGGTAAAGGAGATGGTAGGAGGTATTACATGGATCTTGTAGATTCGATTAAAAAAAGAAGAAGTTGCAGGGCCTTTCTCGACAGGCCTGTTGATAAAGATACACTAGAAAATCTCCTTATGCTCGCCACACAGGCTCCATCTGCAATTAACCTGCAGCCTTGGGAATTGACAGTTGTATCAGGTGAAGAAAAAAGGCGGCTGAGCAGGCTTTTGGTGAAGCGAATGAAAGAAATGCAGATCTCCTGCGGCCCTGGTGCAAAAGCCCCCCTGCCGGAATATTTTGTTGAGAGAGAAAGGGGCCTTCTCAATACCATGCTTCCCAACCTTCCGGATAATACGAACTTCCAGGACTTCATCAATGAAGGAAGCTGCAATTTTTACGGTGCTCCCACGGCGATCATCATTTTCATTGACGAGGTCTTTTCAAGAGCCCGGCTGACGGATATAGGTGTTATTGTCGGCTATATTGTACTGGCTGCTCACGGAATCGGGTTGGCCACCTGTCCCATCGGCCTGATCACGGCCTTTGACGACGATATAAAAGAGGAACTGAACATCCCCGAAGAAAAACATGTTGTAATCGGCGTTGCTGTTGGTTATGCGGATACTGAATCCCCCGTCAATCTATCAAGATCGGAAAGGGTTCCTCTAAGTGATGTTGTGAAATGGAGAGGATAAGGCTTCGACCTATTTATTGAAAAGAACAGGATTTGAGAATCTTCGGGTTTATAGTCTTTAGGCATGACTGATTCCGTTTCAACAACTGACAATAAACAACAGACACCGGACGGCAAAATACTGCCCTCCCGGATCGGTGTGGTTTTTTCTTCAGGTTTTTTCGGTTTCTTTGCCCATGCCGGATTCCTTGCTGCGCTCCGCGAACTTGATATCAATCCCGTCGGTTATTCGGGATCCAGCTCAGGGGCTATCCTGGCGGCAATGGCCGCATCGAGTATGAGTGATGAGGCCATAAAAGAAATTCTTTTCGGTCTGAAAAAAACCGATTTCTGGGACCCTGATGAATGGCATGTGATCATAAAAAAGGCACTGGGACTCTTCAGGGGTTATTCAGGATACCTGAGAGGAGATAAATTCGGAAGGCTCCTTGAAAGGCTTCCCGTCAGGCAAATTGAAAATTGTAGCAGCCCTCTGGCAATCTCGGCCACAAATTTGACTACCAAACAGGAGATAATATTTGCGCGGGGGGATTTGATAAAGGCCATCCAGGCATCCGGCGCCGTTCCCATACTGTTCAAGCCGGTAAAAATCAACGGGGAGCTGTATGTGGATGGCGGAATAGTCAATAAGGCCCCCTTGAAGGCCCTGGCGGACCTTGTTGATCTCAACAGAATCATTGTTCATTATATCGCATCTGATAATCTGGAAGCTTTCTCCCATGGCTTTCTGAAGAAGATGCTGACCCCCTGGCATATTCAGTACACTGCATTCAATATTGCCAGAAAGGAGGCGTATATAAATCAGCTGGAAATTGTCAGGATGAAAGGGATACAGGTTATTGAGGTCAAAACGAAGGCCCCGTCAACAGGTCCAAACAGGCTGTACA
>CAZUHR010000138.1:0-8506 GCA_964620335.1 uncultured Desulfobacteraceae bacterium | reverse complement strand
ATAACCCTGCTGATCCTGAGACGGCGGAAAGTTGCATCAATGAACTTGAACCGCCGGAGGTCCGAACCATTGACCGCTCGGGAGGAACCTATCTTCATACCTCCCGTACCAATCCCAGCGCCGTCAAGGTAAACGAGGCACCCGACTTCTTAAAAAAATCTTTCAAAACCAAAAACGAAATCAAAGATCTAACAACTCATATCCTCAAGAACTTGGAATTACTGGAAATCGATGCCGTTATTCCCATAGGAGGAGATGATACTCTAAGTTTTGGAGAGAGGTTGCATTCTGAAGGTTTTCCTGTCATTGCAATTCCCAAAACCATGGACAATGATGTCTTTGGCACGGATTTCTGCATTGGCTTTTCCACGGCTGTAACAAGAGGAGTCAGTTTCATACACGCCCTGAGAACATGTACCGGATCCCACGAAAGGATAGCCGTTATTGAACTTTTCGGCCGTTACTGCGGCGAGACATCATTGATATCGGCCTATCTGGCTGGAGTAGACCGGGCCATAATTTCCGAGGTTCCTTTTGATCCGAAAAGATTGGCCGAGCTGATAATGAAGGACAAAAAAAACAATCCCAAAAATTATGCGATGATCACGATTTCAGAGGGAGCCAAAATGACCGGTGGTGAAATGCTGCTATCCGGGGAATCAGATGCTTATGGCCATCGCAGGTTGGGCGGCATAGGTGAGGAAACAGGGGCTATTCTTAAAGAACTGACCGGACAAGATGTGCTCAATCAAAGGTTGTCCTATCTGATGAGGAGCGGTGCTCCCGATTCTCTTGACCTGATGGTGGCCGTCAATTTTGCCAACATGGCAATTGACCTCTTTATGAAAGGAACTTTCGGCCGTCTTGTGGCACTTAGCCGGGGCATTTATACGGACATCCCCTTGAGCACTATCACCACAGGTCAGAAAAGGGTGGATGTAAGGGAACTCTATGACGTCCAGGAGTACAGGCCCAAGGTTATGCATGTAGGCGGAAAGCCTATGTTTCTGTATTGAGCAATAAAACGCTGCGCGCTTTTATGTAAGGCGGCTTCACAGCAATACCTCCTTTAGCCCTCCCCTTTATCAAAGGGGAAAAGGGTTTTTTGCCCTTTTCTGGAATTATACATATGTCCATACATGGTAAAAGGAAAACCACACGCAGGATATACGTGGGAAACGTCCCCATAGGCGGAGGAGCCCCCATAGCAGTGCAGTCCATGACCAGCACCGATACCCGGAATGTTCCTTCAACAATAGATCAGATCGACCGGCTTTCAGAAGCAGGTTGCGAAATTGTTCGTCTGGCTATACCCGATAAAGAGGCTGCAAAAGCCTTCAAAGAAATCAAGGCAAAGGTCCAAATCCCGCTCATTGCCGATATCCACTTTGATCATCGTCTTGCACTTGCCGCCCTGGATGCCGGTGCAGACGGCCTGCGAATAAATCCTGGCAATATTGGCGGTGAAAAGGCTGTCAGGAAAGTTGTAAAAGAGGCCGGAGGCCTCAAAGTCCCTATACGAATAGGGGTTAATGCCGGCTCTCTTCAAAAGGACATTTTACTGAAACACGGCCAACCTTCTCCCGAAGCAATGGTTGAGAGTGCATTAATACATGTGAAAATCCTGGAAAGCCTGGATTTTGACCTGATCAAGATATCATTGAAATCCTCCCATGTAATAAATACCATTAGGGCATACGAACTTTTAGGTGAAGAAGTGGATTACCCCCTTCATCTGGGGGTGACAGAAGCAGGCACCCTCATATCGGGCACAGTGAAAAGTGCCATAGGCATAGGGTATCTACTGGCAAATGGTATCGGAGACACCTTTCGTGTCTCCCTGACCAGGGATCCTGTTGAGGAGGTAAGAGTGGCCTATGAAATCTTAAGGGCCCTTGATCTCAGACACAGGGGTCCTGAAATCATATCCTGCCCCACCTGTGGCAGATGCGAGATAAATCTTTTTGACCTTGTAGAAAAAGTGGAAAAGGCCCTGTCCGGTATTGAGGCTTCACCGAAAGTGGCCATAATGGGTTGCGTGGTGAATGGTCCCGGCGAGGCTAAACAGGCAGACATAGGAATTGCAGGAGGCAAAGGCCAGGGAATTCTCTTCAAGAAAGGAAAAATCATAAGAAAAGTCCCGGAACACGAACTTGCAGAAATTTTGATTAGGGAAGTCAAAAAACTGGTTAAGTAGTTAAGTTGTTGAACCCCTGAAAAAACAATTTGGTCACTTTAGGCATTTTAGTTCACTTTAGCTCACCTATCAAACAAGAGGAATTATCGGTTACTATGCTTTACTCTAAATATTTTATGCCCACATATAAGGAAATCCCGTCTGACGCGGAGATCATCAGCCACCAATTAATGCTCAGGGCAGGCATGATAAGAAAACTCACATCCGGCATCTATACCTATTTGCCGGCAGGCCTCAGGTCTATAAAAAAGGTAGAAAATATCATCAGAGAAGAGATGAACAGGTCGGGAGCCATAGAGATTCTGATGCCTGCTGTCCAGCCGGCAGAGCTATGGCAGGAAAGTGGCAGATGGGATCATTATGGCAGCGAACTGCTAAGATTTAAAGACCGTCACAACCATGATGCCTGCTTCGGACCTACTCATGAGGAGGTCATTACGGATCTTGTAAGAAGGGAAATTCATTCCTACAAACAAATGCCTATTAACCTTTACCAGATTCAGACAAAATTTAGGGATGAGATACGACCTAGGTTCGGTCTTATGCGCGGCCGCGAATTCATAATGAAAGACGGCTACAGCTTTGATACTGACGAACAAGGAGCCGACCGCAGTTATGATATTATGAATGAAACCTACTCCAGGATATTCCAAAGATGTGGCCTCCGATTCCGGGCCGTAGAGGCGGACACGGGGGCTATCGGAGGAAGTTATTCCCACGAGTTCATGGTACTGTCCGATACGGGGGAAGATCAGATTATGAATTGCACGGAGTGCGATTACGCTGCCAACCTTGAAAGGGCTGAAGTAAGGTCGCCCGATAGTCGGCCTGAAACTGACATGGATGACATGAATCCTATGGAAGAGGTGGATACACCTGATATTAAGACTGTTGAGGATGTAACGTCCTTTCTCAAGATTACACCGGATGAACTCATAAAAACCCTGATCTTCGTCGTCGATAAAGATGTTGTGGCTGTACTGGTTAGAGGAGACCATGAAGTCAATGAGACCAAACTCAAAAATTTCCTTGGCGCTCAAGACGTAGAACTGGCAGATGAGGAATTGGTGGCGGAAACCACGGGAGCTCCAATGGGTTTTGCCGGGCCCGTTGGACTTAAAACAAGGTTGCTGGCTGACAATGCCGTTAAAGAAATGCAAAACTTTGTGACCGGAGGAAACAGAAGGGACTTACATCTTAGGAACGTAAACCTGGGCAGGGACTTTAGTGTAGATTGCTTCGGTGATCTGCGCATTATCACTCCACAGGATTCGTGCCCAAAATGCTCCGGTAAAATACAGTTTGGAAGAGGTATTGAGGTAGGTCATATTTTCAAGCTGGGCACAAAATACAGCAAGGCCCTAAAGGCCGTTTTTCTTGACGAACAGGGAAAAGAAAGGCCCATAATTATGGGGTGTTACGGCATAGGGGTCGGGAGAACAGTTGCAGCAGCCATTGAACAGAATCACGATGAAAAAGGTATTATCTTCCCCATACCTATATCGCCCTTTGAGGTCACTATCCTGCCGCTACAGATACACGAAACCTCCATCGCCGAAACAGCGGAAAAAATCTATCACGATCTTTTGGATCAGGATATTGATGTGCTTCTCGATGATAGGGATGAACGGGCAGGGGTCAAATTCAACGATGCCGACCTTCTTGGAATACCGGTTCGCGTGACAGTTGGCTTGAGGGGCGTTCGGAACGGTCAAATAGAAGTAAAGCTACGTGCTGACTCTGAGAGCATCGTTGTGCCTATCGAGCATGCCTCAGCCACTATCATAGAAAAAAGAAAAGATCTATATGATTCGCTTAAATGATATTTCTTCACAGATTCTTAGCTATCATCCAAAGGCCAATATAGCGCTACTGGAAAAGGCCTATGTCTATTCGGCCAAGGTGCATAAAGGCCAGATTCGACTTTCCGGTGAACCCTACCTTTCACACACTTTAGAAGCAGCATATATCCTGGCTCAAATGAAGATGGATGTGGTCTGCATTGTAGCAGGACTCCTTCACGATACTCTTGAGGACACCAATGTCGAGATCGATGATATACGTCGCCTCTTTGGCGAAGAAACAGCCAATATCGTCAATGGTGTAACAAAAATCAGCAAAATGAAATTTACCAGCCACAAGCATCGGCAGGCAGAGAATGTTCGCAAGATGATTCTCGCAATGTCCTCTGATATTAGGGTAATTCTCGTCAAACTGGCCGACCGGTTACACAACATGAGAACCCTGGGATTCCAGCCAATGGACAAACAGAGGCTCATAGCCAGAGAAACCCTGGATATCTATGCCCCTCTGGCGGGCAGGATGGGCATTAACTGGATAAAATCAAGCCTGGAAGATCTTTGTCTTTATTATCTTGAACCGCAAATTTACGAAACGATCAAAAACGAAGTGGCCCAGAGGAAGAATGAAAGGGAAAAATTTCTCAAAGAAGTGCGACAACTTCTCTTTGAAAAACTATCCGAATTTAATATTAATGCCACGATTAAAAGCAGAGACAAGCATTTCTATAGTATCTACAAAAAAATGCTGGACCAAAACCTAACGGTTAATCAGGTTTACGATATCCTGGCCTTCCGCGTTTTGGTTAATACCATCAAGGAATGTTATGAAGCCCTTGGGCACATCCATTCCATGTGGAAACCGATTCAAGGAAGATTCAAGGATTATATTTCCGTTCCAAAGGCGAACATGTATCAATCACTTCATACAACAGTAATAGGGCCCTTGGGACAAAGGATGGAGGTGCAGATTCGAACATGGGAAATGAACAGGGTTGCTGAAGATGGAATCGCAGCCCACTGGAAATATAAGGATGATTCGGTCGCGAGCAAAACGGATGAAAAGCAGTTTGCGTGGCTCCGCCAGCTCATGGAATGGCAGAAGAATCTTCATGATCCTGCCGAATTCCTGGAATCCGTGAGGATGAATCTCTTTCCCGACGATGTCTATGTATTCACTCCCGCGGGAGACGTAAAGACGTTCCCGAAAGGTGCAACTCCCATCGACTTCGCTTACAGCATCCACTCCGAGGTGGGAGAAAAATGTACAGGAGCCAAGGTAAATGGCAAAATGGTCCCCCTCAGATCCAAATTGAAAAACGGGGATATGGTAGAGATCATCACCTCTCCAAAACAACATCCAAGCAAAGACTGGCTGGAATTCGTAAAAACACCCCGGGCAAAGACCAAAATAAGACAGTGGATAAACAATCAGGAAAAGGAGGAAAGCATAAATCTTGGAAAAAACTTCCTGGAAAAAGCCCTTGAGCAGGAACACATGAGCATAGCCAATATCACTAAAAGCGATCAGCTCTCAGCCATTGCAAAGGAACTCTCTTTTCTATCGGCGGAAGATCTTGTCGCACAGATCGGTCTGGGTAAGATTTCACCCAGGCAGGTGATTGGTCGACTGAGACTCAAGTTGGGCATAAAAGAAGGAAAGCCCACCGGTCTTGTCAGCAAAATGGTGGACCGCCTAAAACGCCGAAGAGAGGACCACGGAATTAATGTCAAGGGAGTAAGTGACATGTTAGTACGCTTTGCCAACTGCTGTCATCCTATACCTGGAGACAAAGTCATCGGGTTTATCACCAGGGGGCGGGGAATTACAATCCACCATAAAAACTGCAGCCATATTTTAAAGGCCGATCCGGACAGGCTGGTGGAGTTATCTTGGGAACCTTCCAAAGATGACGTCTATCATGCCAAAATAAGAGTAACCAGCGTAGAAAGAAAAGGCGTTCTGGCAGATGTCAGCAGCATAATAACACAGAAAGATGCCAATATCATCCAGGCCGATGTAAAGACTACAATGGACAACAAAGGGATCGCTCTTTTTACAATAGAGGTGGAAAACAGCAAACAGCTTCAGGATATTATTGGGTCAATAAAAAAAGTGAAAAACGTCTTGATTGTGGAAAGGCTCTGAAAAAGATTGAGGATTTTCGATCGAGGATTAAAGATTCAGCCTGCTCCACGTTATGCGGTGATCATTAACCGGTCTCGGCATATTTGGATGGATCCTAATCGCCATGAAGATTGACTTAACTCCTTAATTATGGCTTTATGACTCGACCGGACCTAATACAGCTTGTACAAACCCTTATCCGCTTAACCTGACCGTTTTGAATGCACTTCACCTTCTGGAGGTTGGGATACCAGCGTTTTTTTGTTTTATTATGAGCATGGCTCACATTATAGCCGACTACAGGTTTTTTGCCACAGATGTCACACACCTTCGCCATTTCGTGTGTCTCCTTTGGAATAGCTTATTAACTGACGGCCTGATTTTCATGCTTAAGGGAGAAAATGCAGCTCTATTTAGCAAGAAAAGGTCGTACTCTGTTGAATCAAAAGTTTATTTTTATACCTAAGCCTTGAGCAGATAGCAAGCACTTTTTACAAAAATCGCCCAACGAGACTGTTTAATTGAACCCCACTGAAAATAAAGCAACCCTGTCCCCTGCCCTTAATCGGCTACCTGAGAATCTAAAACACATCCACCTGATGGGGATCTGCGGGACAGGGATGGCTTCTCTGGCCGGCATGTTCAAGGAGAAAGGTTACCGGGTAACTGGTTCGGATCACAATATCTACCCGCCGATGAGCGATTTCCTCGAAGCATTGTCCATCCCCGTCCTTAAAGGCTATAGTCCACATAACCTTTATCCTATCCCGGACCTGGTAATTGTTGGAAATGTTATTACAAAAGAAAACCCGGAAGCGATAGAGCTTTCACGCATCGGGATTCACTATCTGTCTTTTCCACAGGCACTCAGACACTTCGCCCTGAAGGACAATCGTTCGATTGTAATCAGCGGAACTCACGGCAAGACAACATCTTCCTCCCTGGTTGCCTGGATCCTGGAAAAAGGCGGCCTGGATCCAGGGTTCATGATCGGCGGAATACCTTATAATTTCCAAAAAAACTTCAAGCTGGGACATGGTAAATATTTCGTCATAGAGGGTGATGAGTACGATACGGCCTTTTTCGATAAAGGGCCAAAATTCTTGCATTACAAACCATGGGCAACAATCCTTACCAGCATTGAATTCGATCACGCAGACATATACCGTGATCTTACGCATGTGATAGAAAACTTCAGAAAGCTTATAGACCTCATCCCTCCTGACGGTGTGCTTATTGCAAATGTCGATGATCCTTTAGTAGCAAATGAAATCGAACGGGCAAAATGCCGGGTGATTACCTATGCCTTATCAAATAAGGCCGACTGGATGGCTGACGACATTTCAGTTCAAGAGGACTTTACTCGCCTAAGAATCATCAAGGCCATAGATCCGTCTGGGCTGGGGCATAAAGAATATCTAACTCTTCAAGCCACTCTCTACGGCCGGCATAACATGTCCAATCTATTATCCGCAGTTGTTATGGCCGATTATCTTAGAATATCCCCTTCAGCCTTTTCCGAAGCGGTCAAGACTTTTAAGGGTATAAGACGGAGGCAGGAAATTATCGGAGAAAAAAAGGGAATTCTTATCTTAGATGATTTTGCCCACCATCCCACAGCTGTCAAAGAAACCATCGATGCTGTCAGTAAAAAGTACAAAAACCGTCGTCTGATAGCTGTTTTTGAACCCAGGTCCAATTCCAGCAGGCGAAACGTTTTTCAGTCCCGCTATGCCTTATCGTTTGACAACACGGACCTTATCATGATCCCTGAGCCGACCATGATGGAAAAAATTCCTCTTGAGGAGAGATTTTCTTCTCAGAAACTGGTATGGGATCTAAAAGAAAAGGGCCTTAATGCCTCTTATTTTCAAAATACAGACCAATTATTAGATGCACTCCTTAAAGAGGCCCGCAAAGACGATGTAATCCTGATCATGTCAAACGGAGCCTTTGATAACCTGCCGAAACGACTATTGGAAAAAATTTGACTAAAGGCTTAAATATCATGAATCTGAACCCGAATGATAGCAAATGAATTTGAAAAGCCGGTCCTTTTTTGTCCCAATTTATATTGAAAAGAACCCGCTCTTTCGTTAATCTATTTCAGCAGTTCATGTTTTTTCCCGTATTGACAAATTATTTTTAGAAGTGAATTCCAAAAGGCGACCTGAATTGTGCAAACCGTAGAGGTTCTCAGATAATGATTCTGGCAAGGCTATATGGAAAAAAGCACCCCCGAAACATATGACAAATACATAAAGGCGCTCACGGATATAAGCCGGGCCATCACATCCGAACAGTACTTAGAAGATATTCTCAAACTCATTGTGATGGTCACCGCAAAAGTGACAGGCGTTGAAATCTGTTCTTTGTGGCTCA
>CAZUHR010000137.1:0-8518 GCA_964620335.1 uncultured Desulfobacteraceae bacterium | reverse complement strand
CAATACCATCCGGACCATCACTTTGTGATGTCTTTGAAACAATACCTTCGTGCTTATCAAATCCATCTCATCCTGTAGATCCTGTCTATGCTTTTCTCTGTGTTTTCTGTGCTCTCTGTGTGCTCTGTGTGATATTCATCTGCCGGCAAGCAGTTCTTTAGTAAATTGATGTGAAAAATTAATTATATCAAAGGAGAATAGACATTGAACAAAATGAGATCAGGTTTGATCATGGCATGCTTAATCTTCTACATGATCATCGGGTTAAATTACACGGGGAATGTTTTAGCCCAAACCAAACCAAAAATAGTCGTGGATTCACCCTTTCATAACTACGGTGAGGTGTTGAGGGGTGAAAAGGTATCCCATGCGTTTGTCATTAAGAACCAGGGCAAGGAAACCTTGATAATCAAGAATGCCAAACCGGGCTGAGGTTGCTCGGTAGCCCGGTTTGACCGGGCCATCCCTCCCGGAGGTGAGGGAAAATTGGTACTGGAGGTAAAAACAGATCAGTTGAAAGGAGAGACAACAAAGAGTGTTCAGGTTGTCTCCAATGATCCTGATATGCCCCAGTTGAGGCTTCGACTTAAGTTCACTGTAAAGACGATACTTCAGATTTTACCTAAAGATCGGGTATTTATAAATATAAAAAGGGGTGATGCCTGGGCTCAGGAATTTAAAGTTACATCCACTGATGGGAAGCCTTTTAGGATTACCAGCGTGAACACTTCAAGCAAGTACATGCTGGCTAATTTCAAGCCTATTGAAGGAAAGCCTGATGAGCAGATGGCATACAGTGTGAAAGTAACGGCCTCGCCTGATATCCCAATAGGGAGGTTTACAGGGACCGTAGAGATCAAAACGGATCTTTTAGAAGGGCATGTAGAGGCCATACATATCTTCGGAAAGATAGCGGGTCCCATAAGCTACTACCCGGAGCGGATTGGCTTCAACCCCAACCCCCGAATTGCAGAAGGACAGGTCTCCCGTACGATCCATTTTTATAAGTCAGAGGGGAAAGGGTTTGAAATAAGAGCTGTGGAGACCAACCATAAGGATATTATCTGGAAAATAATACCGGTGGAGCAGGGAAGAAGCTATGTCCTGCTGCTTATCTGGAAGGGGAAGGATAATAAACAGCAAGTGAACGGTGAACTTGTTGTTTCTACCGATAACAATGATATGCCAATAATCACAGTTCCTTATGTGGTTTTTCCGGCTGGTCGGAAGCAATAAACAGGTTGTGAGGTAAGCGCCAGAGAAGAATCGCAGCTGGCTATTAAAGGGCCCATCTTAATATGGAGGCCCCCCAGGTCAGACCTGCCCCGAAGCTGACAAGAAGAATATGGTCGTCTTTTTTCACAAGGCCTTTGCGATTGACCTCATCAAGGGCAATTGGTATTGAGGCTGAAGAGGTATTCCCGTATCTTTGAAGGTTTGTATAAACTTTTTTCATGGGGATATTCAGATTTTTTGCCATGGCCTTAATAATTCGGATATTGGCCTGGTGCGGGACCACAAGCTCCATATCTTCGCTTTTAAGAGAGTTGTGCCTAAACGCCTCTCCGGCAATGGAGCACAAACACTCAATGGCCCTCTTGAAAAGCCTGTGTCCCTCCATCTTGAGGTGGAAAGGCTTTATGTGGATGGTATCAAGGATCTTGGGGGTGTCGGAATTGCCGTCCGAAGAATACAGAAGGTCCCAGAGCTTTCCGTCCGATTTCAAGTGAGTGGACAGGATTCCCTCCTTTTTTGTTGTTGGAGCAACCACTACGGCACCTGCGCCATCACCCAGCAGCACAGCCGTACTTCGATCCCGCCAATTCAGGATTGCTGAAAGGCGTTCTACTCCTATGACCAGCGCATTTTTACAGGTCCTCGACCGGATGGCGTTATTTACTGTGCTGAGGGCGTACAGGAAGCCTGAACATCCCGCGGATATGTCAAAAGCGGCGGCATTGTCGGCCCCAAGTGCGGTCTGCACCATGCACGCTGTGGAAGGAAACTGACGATCCGGCGTAACCGTACCCACCACGACCATGTCTAAGCTGCCGGGGGAAATTCCAGCCATCTGCAGGGCATTTAGAGATGCCTTGGTAGCCAGATCAGTGGTATTTTCATCCCCTCCCTTTGACGCGATATGGCGCTCTTTAATGCCGGTACGACGTATAATCCATTCATCGGTAGTATCTATAAAACCTTCGAGATCCTTATTCGAAAGTATCCTTTTTGGTATTGATGAACCTGTCCCTATTATATTTGCTTGAGGCATATTTTATTACTTTAGCTCCTTTTGATAACTTATCTCTTAATTGATTAATATAAGATAGGATTCTCTCCGTGGAGTCAAGAAAATAATAGGGGACGTCCGTAATTAAGTAACTAACTCAATCTATAAGTCTATAATTCTTTACTTTGGCTATTCGCTCACCCCTTCGCACGGCATACCCGACCCCTTGGCCTGTCATACCAAGAATTCTTGCCAAATCTGCCAATGGATATCCCAATTCCCCAACCGCCCAGTAACAATATAACCCCCTTGCTTCGGCTCTTATTTTTTGACGTCTCTTTGAATATATTTCATCCGGTTCTATGCCAAAAATCTCGCAAACCTTCTGCTCTATTGTATCAAGATCATATCCTTTGCTTTTAAGCTCATAGAAACGTTCAAATTTCTCCTCTGCCTCTGCAAGCACCTCCATCACAAAGGCACTATCCCCCAATATTCGATGATCCCCCTTGATTCTATCCTGACCACTGAAACGAACATTCTTTACAGCCTGCCATCCGCCGAGACTCCGTATCAAGCCACCGCCCACAAGCTCAGGCCGCCTTCCCTGTTCAATCCCCGCTTCAATATATTGAAGGTACCGCTTTCGGGCTTCACGAAGTGATTTGCCAAAGTAGGACAGTACGTATCCGTTATCCTGCCATGGCCGTCTTTTTTTGTCCATCAATACACTGTGACCACAGTAGGCATAACTGTTGAGTTCAGATATGTCAGAGACGATTTTTGCTCTCAATGGGTTTAAGTGGATATAGCGTACCAGCTCTTTGAGATAGGCATCCTCCTGGCAAATAATGGATTTGTAACGATTTTGAAAAAGCTGACCATGCCGTTTGTGCCTGAGGTTGAAGCTTACCGCATAGCCTGTTAGTAATCGACGCATTAAGGTCGACAGCGGTGTATCCCCGGTTCGGAATAAAAAATGGGCATGATTGGATAAAAATGCCCATGCATAGCAGGTTATTTTTGTTTCAGGTAAGAGGACTACCAGGCGGTCGAGAAAATTGTCCCTGTCCTTGTCGTCCTTAAATATCTTTCGGTGTTCTATCCCACGGATGATAACGTGGTGCAGAACACCGGGGGCATCGAGGCGGGCTAGTCTTGGCATGAAACTTCTATTATCAGTATTTCATCATCAAGTCAAGTTATTTACTTAATTACGGACGTCCCCTATCCGTTATCCTCGTCTTCTGTTTGTCCTTCGGGTAAGTGTCGCTGTGTCCTCAGTTCTTCGATCCTGTTCAGGGGCCTTTCAAGCTGGCGGCGTCTGGTTGTCATGAGCGCCTCATATTCCTTCTGGGCATCCCCGATGCGTTTCCCCAGCACTTTCAGTTTTTTGAGGAATGAATTCCACTGCTTGTTGAAAGAACCCAATAAGGATAGGATCTCGTTTGAAGTTCGCTCCAGCGCAAAATTCTCAACTGCCTGGCGAATTACCGCAAGAACTGCGAACAGCGTTATGGGCGAACAGAGGACAACCTTGCTTTTGATACCGCTATCGAGAATGCCACTGTCCTGCTCGTGAATAAAGGCATAGATCTGTTCGTTGGGGATAAAAAGGAGGACGTAGTCAAGTGTGTTCTGCTCGGGATTGATATATTCACGGGTAGTGACTTCTTTGATCCTTGCCTTTACGTCTTTTAAGAAATCATTCCGGAATCCAGACCTTTCCAGGTCTGATTCCGCTTCCAAAAACTTCATATAATTGTCCAAGGGGAACTTGACATCCATGTTTAACTTGAGATCTTTCGGCAAAATAAACGTAAAGTCCGGCCGTGTCCCTATCCCTTCAACTGATTTCTGTTTAACGTAATTTACATTTTCAATGAAGCCGGCCATTCTGAGGACGTCTTCCGCCATTCTTTCACCCCACTGACCCCTTATCTTTGTGCTTGCAAGTGCTTCACGGAGGGTACTGGTGGTTTGCATGAGTGCCGCTGTTTGTACGCCAGTCGCTTTTAACTGGCTTGTGAGCTCTCCGAATTTTTCAACCCTGTCTTTCTCGAGCTCTTTGACAAGTCTTGAGACACTTTCCAATTCTATTGTCATGCGTTTGAGTTGCTCATCAATGAGGGCCTTTTTTGAACCGAGCTCTCTTACGCTTATTTCCCTTTCTGAATCCAGTTTGGATTTGGCTAACTTCAGGAATTCGTCCGTTGATTTGGTAAGGGCGTCAAGAGAAAGACTTCCAAAGCTGGCCTTCAGATCAGACATGATGGCATCCACGGTCTCTTTTCGTTGAGTATCACTTTCCAGGAGAAGCTCGGCTGCGATTTTTTTGGCTGTTTTTGTTTGATAGAGTTTCAGGATAAAGGCGACGAAAAGTCCCAGAATAAATCCTGCCAGGACAGCGATGAGATTGGACCACCAGGACATGGGGCTCTCCTAAAAAGCTGTTTCGAATGACAATCTAAACAATTCCATAAAAACGAATAAGGGGCAATGAATGCATTGTTGTGGAAAATTTTTATAAGAATTCAGGCTATTTGTCAACCTGCAAGGTCCGTATTTAATGCTACTATCTTGACAGCATTTTACGTCTTCCAATATAGTCAGGTCATCAAGCCTGATCAATTAATGAAAAGGCATGCATAATGCACTTTATCAAATGGAGCGGAAACTAGAAATGAAAATGATGATTAATGGAGGTTGATATGCGTCCACTTACTGGAATCAAGGTCGTTGAAATGGCGGGTCTGGCACCGTCGCCCTACTGCGGAATGCTGCTCTCTGATTTTGGCGCTGATGTTGTTATCGTCGATCGGCCTTCAAAAGGCGCGCCGGAGATCCCAAACATCATGCCGAAAAACCCCTTTGACCGAGGAAAGCGGTCAATACGAGTCAATCTGAAAACTGACCGGGGAGTTGAGATCGTGCGCAGGATGATCCGTGATTCTGATGTTATTTTAGAGCCTTACCGTCCCGGTGTGATGGAGGCCCTGGGACTCGGTCCCGATGAGGCCTTCAAGTTAAATACCGGGCTCGTATATGCCCGCCTGACAGGGTGGGGGCAAGACGGGCCTTATGCCAGTATGGCCGGGCATGATATAAACTATATAGGCCTTTCGGGGGCACTTTCGCTCTTCAGACGAAAAGGCGAAAAGCCGCTTCCCCCCTGTAATCTCTTGGGTGATTTTGCAGGAGGCGGCATGCTCTGCGCAATGGGTATTTTGCTGGCATTGATTGAAAGAAATAACTCCGGCAAGGGACAGATAGTGGATGCGGCAATGGTGGATGGTGCTGCCAATCTTTCAGTTCTGTTTTACGGCCTCCTTGCCAACCATCTTATGACCCTTGATATTGGATCAAATGCACTTGACAGCGGAGCCCATTATTACCAGACCTACGAGACAGCAGATGGAAAGTTCATGGCCGTAGGCGCTATTGAGGGAAGGTTTTATTCTGAACTGATCAAAGGACTTGGTATTGATGCGTCCTCACTTCCTCATCAAAATGACATGCAGAGATGGCCGGAGATGACTGAACGTTTTGCCGGGGTGTTCAAGACCAAAACTCGGGATGAATGGGCCTCCATCTTTGAAGGAAAGGATGCCTGTGCGGCTCCTGTCCTCGATCTGAATGAGGTGGATCAGCATCCACACAACAGGGAAAGGCAGATGATCATCGATATAGATGGGGTGCCTCAGCCTGCGCCGGCTCCCCGGCTTTCACGTACGCCCGGAAAGGTAATCCAAGCAGGAAGGTTGAGGGGTTCTGATATGCGAGAGATTCTAATGGAGCTGGAATATCCGGAAGAAGAAATTAAGGAACTTCTTGAAACAGGGATCGTGGAACAAGTAGAGTAAACAATTTGAAAATTGAGCTTGGACAGGAAAAAGCCGATATTGAAGGGGCCATAAATAATTGGGATAACCTACGGCTCAAATAGTTTTAGCCCCGGCACAGAATAATATATATATTCTGTGCTAATTATTAGCAAAAGACAAAAAATCGCACAATACGGGGAATAAAACCGGAAAGAGTGGGTTTGAGAGAAGAGAAAAGGCGCGGGATATTGGATCTCAAGAAGTTAGGGTTTAGCACAGTCCGAAGAATCACCCGACAACTTTAGAAGGGCGTGTTCCAAGGCGGGCAATAGCACTGAAAGATTGTCCTTAACCCCTCCGGGGCTGCCGGGGAGGTTGATGATGAGACAGCCGCCCCTGACCCCGACCTTTGCCCGGGAGATCATGGCGTGGGGCGTCTTCTTCAGGCTGGCTGTGCGCATTGCCTCCGCCATCCCCGGGACCTCATAGTCAATAACATCTGCTGTAGCCTGAGGTGTGAGGTCGGTGGGGCTGACGCCGGTCCCTCCGCTGGTAACGATCAGTGACAATTTGTCCTTATCAACCCATCTGCGGAGTTTTTCTGCGATCCGCCGGCGCACATCAGGGACGATTTCCCTTTTAAGGATTTTAAGACCTTGTTTCTCAAGAATGCCGACGATGATATCGCCGCTTTCATCCTTTCTTTGTCCCTTTGAGCCCTTGTCGCTTACCGTCAGAATGCCGGTCTTTATTTCTATGTCCATTGTGTTTGCATCCTAATTAATCCTTTTCCTGTGCCGCCGCGATGACCTTTTCAGCCAGCTGAGCCGGAACCTCTTCGTAATGGGAGCGCCCCATCTGGAATGACCCCCGACCACCGGTTAGGGAATTGAGATCCAGGGCGTACTTCAGGACCTCAGCCATGGGAACTTGGGCTAAGATAACCTGGTATTTGCCATGACTGTCCATGCCGAGGACTTTTCCGCGTCTACCGTTCAGGTCGCCCATCACGTCTCCCATAACGTCTTCAGGAACGGTGATCTCCATTTTCATTATGGGTTCAAGTAGAACAGGGCTGGCATCCTGGATAGCCTTCTTGAGACACATGCTGGCCGCTATTTTAAATGCCATTTCCGAGGAATCCACGTCATGGGATTTGCCGTCGAAAAAACGGACTTTCAGATCAACAATGGGATATCCAGCGAGTACTCCGCTCCGGAGGGCCTCTTGCAGACCCTTTTCTACAGCGGGTACAAAATTGCGCGGAACATTCATGCCGGTCAGGTCTTCATCAAACTCAAATCCCGAATCCCTTTCCAAGGGAGATACATCAAAATGCACTTCGGCAAATTGCCCTCTACCGCCTGATTGTTTTTTGTGGCGGTAAATGACTTTTTGAACCGGTTTTTTGATGGTTTCCCTGTAAGGTACTTTAACAGGATTTAGGTTGACATCTACACCGAATTTTCGATTCAGTTTTTCACATGTGGCCTCCAGATGTATCTGCCCGGTTCCGGACAGGATTATTTCTGATGTGGTCTGATCCCTCTCTAATCTGAGGGTAGGGTCCTCTTCAAGGAGTCTGGCTAATGATGAAAAGACCTTGTCTTCACTTCCCTTTACTTTTGCCTCAACCGCATAGGATATAACTGACTGCAGCGGATCAGCAGGTTTATAAACAATGGCGTCATTAGCCGCACACAGCGTATCTCCGGTAGATGTTTCTTTAAGTTTGGCTATTGCAACAATGTCTCCGGGTCCGGCAATTTCTAATGGCTTTTGTTTTTTGCCTTCCATGACAAATAGCTGCCCGAACTTTTCCTTGGCGTCCTTGTTGACATTGTAAAGGGTCGAATCCGGTTGAATCGTGCCGGAAAAGACCCTTAGAAGGGAAAGTTTTCCTGCAAAAGGGTCAGCAACGGTTTTAAAGACAAGGGCGGAAAAAGGCCCGTCGTTTGTTGGAAGTCTTTTAATTAATTCCTCACTTCCGGGCTTGGTTCCTTCCTTGGGCTGCCTTTCAAGAGGCGAGGGGAGCCCTTCAACAATAAGATTCATCAATTGGGGGACACCCACATTCAAAACAGCCGAACCACAAACCACAGGAATGATTATTCGTGACTTAATGCCCACCATAAGGGTTTCAGTTATATCTTGATCGGAAAGCGATTCGCCTTCCAGGTATTTCTCCATAAGGTCATCATTGGCCTCGACTATGTTTTCGATCATCTTTTCACGCCATTCTGCGACGGTGTCATTCATATCCTCAGGGATGTCGGCACTCTCAAATTTTCCGCTTGCATCCTTGCCGTACAGGTAGGCCTTCATCTTGATCAGGTCAACCAGGCCTGAAAACTTGTCCTCTTTGCCAATTGGGAGAAAGACAGGTGTGGCCTTTATTTCAAACGTATTCGAGACCTCTTCTACGACCTTAAAGAAATCAGATCTTTCTCTATCAAGCTTGTTA
>CAZUHR010000136.1:0-8582 GCA_964620335.1 uncultured Desulfobacteraceae bacterium | reverse complement strand
CAGGCACAAGAACGGTGAACAATTCGGGCAGAAATATTGCTATAAGTGGTGGAAAAGGGCGTGCAAGAATCAAAAGATAGATGGAGTTGATTTATACGGTGGAACGCGGCACAGCACGGTAAGGGCTCTCAGAAGGCATCGAACGCCCGAAGAGATAAGATATGCTTCAATGCATTCAACAAACAAAGCTTTTGATAGATATTACCAAGAAAAGGGGCATAACCTAAGAGAAATTTACATGGACACAAGGAGAGAAAAGGAGGAGAGAAAAAAATCAAGAAATAAACTGTGAAAAGCAGTATTTGGTTATAAGAATCAACAAAGGACAAAATTTGAGAAAGAATGCTAAAATGGAGTTGAGGAGTTTGTTGCTATGGATAATAAATCCAACGAAAAAGATAAGGATGAAATATCCAATAATGAAAATAAAAAAGCCGATGATAAAAAGTGGTATCGATCCATGTTGGAGTGGATAAAAAGGACAACTTGTATTACCGATTGGTTGATAATCTTGTGTACTTTAGGAATTGCGACAATAGGTTTTCTCCAGTGGAAAACTCTTGAAAAAACTGACCAGACATCGCGTTTACGAGATCGAGCTTTCGTACATTTTTTGAATCCAAAGATTATTGATTACCCTATAGATAAACCCAAAGTTTGGGCAATTGCCATTAGTGTTGAAAATGCAGGAAATATGCCCGCCCGGAGCATTTCCATTAAACAGGCTATCGTAGAGACTCAAAAAAGCAAGGATATTATTGATCCGTTTCCATTGGCAAAGTGGCAGATCACACAAGCGCCAAATGTTATTGGTCCCAAGCAAAGACTTACAGTGCAGGGCGGTGAAATCCCGATCAGCACAATCGAGAAGGCCCAAAAATCTATGATAAACATATTTATATTGATGGAGGTGAAATATATTGATGGGTTTGATTTAAGTAAATATCGAATAACCCAAATAAGTCGAAATTTGCAGTTTGATGAACATGGGGGCTATAGCATGGGTTTTATTGGCCCACACAATTGTGCAGATGACGATTGCTCCAAGAAATAAAGTAATACCGTAAAATGGGACATTCCGAATGATAATAAACCTTAGGGATTGTTAAAAAAAAGAATTTAGGAAAACAGTTCGGCAAAGAGAGATAGGAAATATTCAATAGGGATAAAAAAGAAATAGATGGCAAAAAAGTGGCAAAGAAATTGAGCCGGGCATAAGGGAATAACTTATTGAAATTACAAGATTAAGCTGGTCGGGACGACTGGATTTGAACCAGCGACTCCCGCGTCCCGAACGCGGTGCTCTACCAGACTGAGCCACGTCCCGACTACATTTATTTATAAACTACTTTCCATGGTGCGGCAAGGACAATCTACGTTCGATAATACCCATGAGATTCTCAATCATCCTGGCTGTCGCTCCCCAGATCACATCACCGTTGTATTCATAGGCTTTTGAATGGTAGATCTTCCCTTCAAATTCCACGGCAAAGACATCGTTTTCTGAGTTTTCAGTCTTAAAAACGTCTATCGGCACTATGATGAGCCTTTCAACCTCTTCCTCGTTAATTACAAAATCATAAGGGAAAGGCACAAAGCCGACAAACGGGCGGATAATAAAATCTGATGCCACAGTGAGTGTATCATCGATCCTTCCCAAAACATCCACATCCCCCTTTAAAAGGCCGACCTCTTCTTCCGATTCCCTTAAAGCAGTCTCCAACAGGGAGCTATCTTCTTTATCAACAGAACCGCCTGGAAAAGAAATCTGTCCTTTGTGCTGTTCTACCATGTCCGTTCTTTTAGTAAAAAGAATCTTGTAGATTCCCTTATCTTCTAAAAGTGGTATAAGAACACCGGCGTGTCTGTGAAAATATGGCTCATCATGAATATTTCTTGGCTCCCTGCCTTTCAAGACTTCTCTGATTAGATTTGGAAAATTCTTATTGCCTTGCGTATTCATGATAAATTATTGCCTGCGCATATTAATGAACTCTTAAAAGGTCCAATTTACCGTCACCCCCGCAAAATTCCTTTCTATTTCACAAAGGCTACTCAACTCCATAAATTTCAATATATTCATCAAATTCGGCCTTCGTCTTCTCATCGATCGCAACCCGCCTTCCCTGAACCATCACTGGAATCTTTTCCCTGTAAAGATATTCTGTGATCTCCTTTATGCCAGCAACACAGTAAACGGGAATACCGCTTTTGGATATAAAATCCTGGATGGCATTTTCTCCTTTCTGACCAAGGATCACCTTCCCAGCTTTATCATAGACCGCCGTCGTCTGTTCCCTGTCTATTGCGATTCCTATGCCAACGACGTGGCACTCCATCTTGCGAACCCGGGCCTCACCCGCAATCTTTTCCAAAAGATCATATTTGGTTCCCATAGAGGTGGCCACATCGTCCACCACAAAAATACGACACCCGTCAAAAAATGTCTGGTTCACAAAGATACTCTTGGAAGCGGTAGCCTCTCCGTGGGTCTTTGCCTCTTTTCGGTCATAATCAAAGGCCAAATCAAACCCATGTTCCTTCCACAGCGAGATGGCAGTTGCCATGGCTATTGAACTGCCCTTGTATGAGGGACCCAATATGATGTCCGTAGCCCTAATAAGATCTTTCGACACCATCATAGCCGAAAAAAAGGATCCCAACTCCAGGCTCAGGCGACCGGTTTTGAACATGGCCATGTTTATGAAGTACGGCGTTGGTCGCCCATCCTTCAGGATAAGATTTTTATCAAAAAAAAGCGCCCCGGTCTCCGCCAGTATGTGGGCCAATCGTTTCTTGTAGTCTTCCATCATTTTATTGTGAATACCAGCTTTCGGATTTCATTCCCCTCCATAACAAAAACTTCGTCCTTTCCAATTCGGGTTATGGTGAACCCTTCAATAGTTGCGCCTTCTCTTACCACACGGCCGCTAATGACTGCAATACGCTCTTTCGGATCAATAGACCAGGCTATGGCCTGCAGCTCTACCTTGGAGTCATCCATTATTTTGGCAGTTAAAAATTTCTTGTCCTCTGCCATTTCACCCGGACCGGGTTTTTCAGCTTTCCTCAATGCCGGGGTTTTTCTCTGATCCAATCCAGGGCTGGAGGTTTTCGTTTCAGGAATTGTTACTCGCTCACCAATCCCGGTTTCCTCTCCTGAAACAGGTTTCAGAGTATTTTCAGTTGCTTTTCGAACCTGTACCGACATCTTTCGATCCACTTCTTTCTTAACCGGAAGAGGCTCTGCGCTTTTTTTTGCTGGGCCGGTATCCTTTTCCGCTGAATCCGGACGAGAGATCTTACTCGTCGAAGACCTTGGCATTTTTTTTTCGATAATTCCTCTTCTTGAAACCGGAACCGAGTCTTTTGCTACCTTCTTGCGAACCTGCACAGACGCCGTCTTTCCCTCTTCGTCATTTTGATTAAAGAAAGCAACTCCAGCAAAAAATTTTTTCATCCACAACGGCTTCTGGCTAAAGAACAGCCATACACCAGCAGCCAATAGAACGGCCGCAAAAAAAACAAACATAGATTTTTTAAATATCCTTGCCCCCTTGGTGTGTTTACTGATAGCCTTTTTTGTGTCAATCTTCTGAGGCCAGGATACGGCTTCGTCCTGCTGGGGGACTTCCTTTTCAAGCTTTTTTAACGCCTTTAGTATAGAACTCACTCTTAAATGCCCTGCATCTGGTCAAAAACTAATTCGTAACATGAGGTATCTTTAAAGATCCCATCTCATTGTAAAGAATAATCTTGGTCAAGGGCCCTACGACCCCGTCGACTTTTATGCCGCTTTTTTTCTGAATTTCTGTTATGGCCTTTCGAGTCAATTCGTCGTAAACTGGACTCATATCAATGTCACTAAATCCGATATCGCGCATAAGCATTTTTAGTGTTATTATGGAATCCTTTGGTGAATCCAGGGGAATACTACCGGTTAAGGAAAGGAAGTTCTTCCAGGGGATGTATGTCACCCCTGACCAATAAGATTTTAGTTCTTCTGGTTTTATCTCCATCATCTGCTTTTTGACTCCGCTTACGAGAACGATCTTACTTTCGTCCATTTTGCTAAGGGTGAGATACACGGGAGATTGCACTTCAGGTAGCTGAAATTGAAGGATAGCCGGAAGATTCAATCTTTTCAGCAGGTCTAAATCGCCATTAACGCGCCGCATCAATAGTCCATTATGTTTCGCAGCAAGGCTGAAAAAGGTTTGATCATCTTCAATTGTTTCAGGATATTGTCTAATTACTGCATCAATGTCCCACAGTTCCATAGCGGCCTTAACAGCATCATGCCTTGAAGACCTTGTGTCCAAAGTCTTAAGAACATCCCCTAAATCAATTACTTTTCTGGTATCAGTTTCTGGTATGACGTCCTCTTGCGCTGGACCACTAATCTGTTCCGAATTCGGAGCAAGGTTTATGCCCTTTTTTACGTCTCCCTGTCTGGGGAGAGAGGTTTTGGTCATCGTACCTTTCGAAGCATGAAACATCCCGTTTATATTTAAGATTTTGGGACGATAAAGAATTATTATAAAAAATGCCATGCATAATATCAGAAATATCAGGACTGCCCTTTTTCTATCATACAGGCCATAACGTTTGATGTATCCCCTGCCCGCCAGTTCCCTGATTGCTGCTCCGGCTATGCCTCCCGTGATTTTGTGACGACCAACGCCAAATGCGGTAAGAAGAGCCCGGTCACAGGTGATATTAATCAATCGCGGTATCCCTCCGGAGTATCTATAAATAGATCGAAAGGCCGCCCGACTGAACTTGATTCCCGACTTCCGGGTGGCGATATTTATCCTGTGTTGAATGTATCCCTTGGTTTCTTTATATGTCAGTGGAAACAGGTGACAGCTTAGCGTTATTCTTTGTCCTAGTTGCCTGAGATCATATGAATCGAGAATTTCTCCCAGTTCTGGTTGCCCGACCAATATAATTTGTAAAAGTTTATATATGTCTGTTTCCAGATTGGAAAGCAACCGTAGTTGCTCCAGCACCTCCCTGCTCAGATTCTGGGCTTCGTCGATAAGCAGGATAACCTTTTTACCTTGCGACTTTTTTTCCATTAAAAAGGCATTCAGGGTATCTATAAGCTCTTTTGTATTATCCGCCTCCGAGTTAATCCCGAATTCTTCATTAATGCTCTTCAACAACTGAATTGAATTCAAGATCGGATTAAAAATATAAGCTGCTTCTGTGTCTTGATCCAGATTTGCGAGAAATACTCGACAAAGAGTTGTCTTGCCCGTTCCTACCTCACCTGTGATTTCCACAAAGCCATCTCCCTGGGAAATGGCATAGGAAAGATGGGCTAGGGCCTCCTCGTGACTCCTGCTTAAAAAAAGATACGCTGGATCTGGAACAAGCTTGAAAGGTCTCTCCTTTAAGCCGAAAAAACTTGTATACATGTATTATTGCCCTCTCCTAACCGGGTTGGGATCACCCTCATTAAGCTAAAGCCCAATCAGCAAGCCCTCAGCGGTCAGCACTCAGCCTTCAGCGAATGAATTTAAAAAAAGATTACTATGCCCATACCATACTTTTCAAGTGGAAACGAAGATACAAAGACAATTCATATTAATCTCTTTCAAAACACTAGATTTCTTGACAATGGCATTAAAAGGCGATATTTAACAAATTAACTCAGTTACTCTCATTTTTGATAAGGAGGTGTAATTATGCCCGAAGAACAGGTTGCCGTAATTGTAAAGTTTTTCCCCAAGCCCAGTGTTGCAGCCCTGGAAGTTACAAATGGCACCATTAAAATAGGGGATATGTTAAAATACAAGGGGCATACAACCGATTTTACCGAAGAGATCACAAGCATGGAAATTGACAACCAAGCCGTAGTTGAAGCAAAAGTAGGTGATCTTGTCGGGGTAAAGGTAAAAGAGAGAGTCAGGGAAAACGACAAGGTCTATAAGGTCGTGGAGTAATTCTGAATCTCTTCCAGCGCCTTTGGTATTAATTTTCTGATAAAAGCCTCTTTATCGTTAGTAGTCATTGCTTCGTACTCCTCATGGCAATTATGGCCCTGATCGAGCACAGGGATCTTTGCCTGAAGGCTTGGCGCAATCTTATCAAAATTCACTATAAGCTCCACTAACGGGAATTCCTCACCGGGATAACTTTTAAGCCATCCCAGCCTTTTCATACATTCGAACCGAATCCGATCCAGCACAAAAAGATACTGGTCAATAAGGGCCATCTTTTTCTTGGGATTTATTTCGTTAAACTCAAACCCGGACCCTAAATGGTGAAGATTCATAATTAAATCGTAGATATAGAAAGTTCCTTTATCTTTACCTTGAGCCAAATAGCAAAGGGTTGCAGGAGAAATCTGGGAAAGCTTGGTCTCCGGACCGAACGACTCCTTAAACCGGCTTCCCCAGTTACGAAAGCCTCTCTTTACAGCTACGAGCAACCGTCCTTCCTCTAAATCAATAACCCGCGACATTTTGCCTTTTATTTGCTCCTATTCCTGACAAACGTTCGCCATCAGCTTTTATAAGGACATATACAGGCTTCATCATTACAAGGCTTGACTTACTGCCATCCGCGGTTGGCTGGTCGAGGACTGAGAGTCTATTATTTGGAAAGCGCTGGGAAGTTATCAACTCTGACAGGCTTTTATAAATCCATAGAAGAGCGGTGCAGGATTTTCCATCCTTGACTTCAGCTCGGGGTGTGCCTGAGTTGCAACAAAAAATTTCAATTGTGGCAATTCGATAAACTCGACCAGTCTCCCATCTCGCGATGTCCCTGAAAATACCATCCCATTTTCTGACATAATGGAATGATAATCCGGATTAACTTCATATCGATGCCGATGTCGCTCTGAGGCCTCTTGGGTGCCATAAAGGGAATATACCAGGGTCCCCTCTTTTAGGACAGCAGGATAGGCGCCTAACCTCATTGTTCCACCCTTATCTGTGACTTCCCTTTGTTCAGGAAGAATATCAATAACCGGATGAGGAGTGTTATGATCCATTTCCGTAGAATTAGCGCCTTCTAAATTACAGACATTTCTTGCAAATTCAATTATCGCCAACTGCAGCCCCAGACAAAGACCTAAAAACGGAATATCCCGTTCCCGGGCCAAACGGATTATCTCGATTTTCCCTTCCGTGCCTCTGGATCCGAATCCGCCGGGTACTAACACGCCATCCACATTATTGAGAAAAGAAGTATCCTTAAGGTGTGTGGTTTCCACCCACTCAACGTTGATTTTGCAGCCCAAGTGTGCAGAGCAGTGATTGAAAGACTCAATGATGGAGGCATAAGAGTCCTCCAGTTTGGTGTACTTCCCGCACATTGCCACCGTGATTTCTGAATTAGGGCTCCTTATGTTTTCTACCAGCTCTTTCCATTTCCTAAGATCCGGCGGGCTATAGATATTAAGTCTCTTATGAATAATTTCAGGCAACCCTTCCTGCTCGAAGATAATGGGGATTTCGTATATATCTTCCACATCCAGACCTGTAATGACTGCATCGAGACTGACATCACAGAAACTGGAAATCTTAGACTTTATCTTCTTTGTTAAAAATTGGGAGCACCTGCCGATAATAACATCAGGAAAAATACCTCGCTGTTTGAGGAGGTTCACGCTCTGCTGGGTGGGTTTGGATTTCTGTTCGCTTACACCATAAGGGATTGGTACATATGTGAGGTGAATATACATAATATTTTCTTTGCCCACATCTTCTTTCATCTGACGCATCGACTCTAAAAACAATTCGTTCTCAATGTCGCCTACAGTTCCGCCTATTTCAACGAGCATCAAATCCAGATTTTCTTCCTGTTCAATTTCAAATATATGGTTTTTTATGACATCCGTTACATGGGGTATATATTGTACGGTCTTTCCCAGGTAATCACCCCTTCTTTCCTTTTTTCTTACCATATCGAATACTTTGCCCATGGTAAGATTCCACTTGGATTTGCAGGTTACCCCCAAAAACCGTTCATAGTGTCCAAAATCCATGTCCACTTCGCCACCATCGTCCAGCACAAAAACCTCTCCATGCTCAAAGGGATTCATTGTACCCGGATCCACGTTAAGATATCCATCGCACTTGATGGGAACTATTCTTAATCTTGAGGAGAGAAGGTGGCCGATAGAGGCGGCAGCAATCCCTTTTCCAAGGCCGGATAGAACGCCGCCTGTAACGATGATATATTTGGTAGGCATCTCCAATGAATATTACACGACTTCCGTATTGAAATAACAGACCGTATAAAAAGTTATCCTCATTCATGCAGATAGTCAAGCCATAATATCATAACATGACATACGGTTTGCGCCGGAGCCTTAAAAGGAAAGGCACTGTCAAGTTTGGATATCTTCATTCACATCAAATATTTTTGAAAGGAAACACCTTGACCCAGGCTCAGTGATATGGGATTTTAAACAATAAAGAATCCCCACCCAAAGAGACTGTGTCGTAATCTCTTCCGGTCATTGCGAGCGACCAAAGGGAGCGCGGCAATCCCCTTAATTTCGATGCCTTACGAGATTGCTTCGTCGCCTGAGGCTCCTCGCAATGACATTACGACACAGTCTC
>CAZUHR010000135.1:0-8639 GCA_964620335.1 uncultured Desulfobacteraceae bacterium | reverse complement strand
AGGCAGTCCGCGAGCACCTTGACGACTGATGAATAATGTGGATCAGAAGGTTATCGCCTATGAAGAACAACAGTGTCGTTTGTTCGGAATGCAGAAAAACGGTCGACAAGGAGCAAGTCTGCATCGTTGATGACAAGCCGGTTTGTTATAAGTGTCTATATGGTGATACAAGACCTGTTGAAATATACCCTATCGGGAAAGTAAGAACCGAGTTGCAGTCCAGTGAAAAGGATGGACTTTCTACCGATTCCAGGGATATTTCGTGTATCGAACTTCTACCTTCCCAACAGCAATTCATGTACAGGCTGGATGAGGAAGCTTATCTGACTATTGTTTATTACCTTCACAAGGTTACATCAATTCAAACTGTATTCAACAGACGCATAGATGGGAAAAAGGTGGGTGTTTTTGCCTCACGCACTCCCCGCAGAATCTCCAAGATTGCCATTCAAGACGTCAGGCTGCTAAAGATTGAGGGCACAAAGCTGTATGTGGAAGGACTTGATGCGATGGATGGAAGCCCTGTTCTTGACATAAAACTGAAACTCAGCGCCCTTGATCTTCCTCCAAAACAACAGGCAAAATGAAAACACATTTCAGGGAATGTAAATGGTATCCGGTATGTCCGATGAAACGATTTTATGATCAGGGGAAGTTGAATCGGGAGTGGGTCGAACGTTATTGTCATGGAGACTGGGAGAACTGTCGGAGATATGAGATGGAAGAAAATTTTCAGTACCACCCGGACTCAATGCTGCCTGACGGCACCACAGACAAAAGTCTGGGATAGTTTTGCGAGTGATCTGGAGATGAGGATTACAATCACATATGACAACGAGGTGTGGAAAAAGGGCCTTAAGGCTGACTGGGGCTTTTCCTGTCTTATTGAGGTATACGGCAAGAACATACTTTTTGATACAGGGGCAAATGCTAACATCCTGCTATGGAATATGGCAAAGCTGGGTATAGATCCGACGATCGTTGACGAGGTCGTTATATCTCATGCCCACTGGGACCACATGGGCGCTCTATCCGGTTTTTTGGTTTTAAAACCGTGCAGGGTCTACATCCCTTTTTCATGTCCTTTACCCCCTGTCGGAGGTGAGATCATAAGGGTAAAAGCTCCCCTAAAAATTCACGAAAATATTTTTTCAACAGGCGAGCTTCGGGGTATAGAACAGTCTCTCATAGTCAAAACGGAAGCCGGCCTGGTTGTGATTGCAGGATGTTCCCATCCCGGTGTCAGGGCAATTTTTGAAGAGGCGTCCCGGCTTGGCAAAATAAACTTCCTTATAGGCGGCCTGCACGGATTCAATGAATTCAATATAGTGGGAGATCTGGAAAAAATTTGCCCTACTCATTGCACCCAGTATAAAAAAGAAATTAAGGCCCTTTATCCTGACAAGTATTTAGAGGGAGGAGTTGGGAGGGTTATTGAAATTTAAGGCTGAGTCGGCAGGCACTACCAGTCAAAAGGCTCGGCATGGAACCTTTCTCCAGTCCGCATCTACTCCTAAATATCATGTTTCCGGCAGTGCGGGCCGGACCTTGAAAACCGACTCCTTGCGGATTTCAACCGTACCCGGTTTTGCATCACTCGGCTTTTTAACATATCGGGCGCGTGTGCAGGATACGGCAACGACCCCGCCCTCTCTGGCCTTGCTGTGATAAGCGGCAACGGCGGCGGCCCGCTTGAGCGTTTTACTGTCGGGTTTCTCATCCGGCCTGGACGCAAGGATAACGTGGCTTCCAGCCGTGCCCCGAACATGAAACCACCAGTCATCGGGTTTGGCGATCTTGAAGGTCAGCAGGTCGTTATCTGCATCGGTTTTACCGGCTATGACCTTCCATCCGCCCGGGAGTTCATACTGGTAAACACGGGGCCGTCCCCGCCTAATAATGTTTTGGGTTATGTTCATGAGATCACCAGATGAGATATTATCTCCTTATAGATATCCTCCTTTCCTTAAGCCTAATATATTCTGCGGATCGCCGTGAGCAGGTTTTACAAAGGGAGTATACGACGTGCGGTCCAGTAAGCTCGGCGCCAGTAGCTATCATGCAAATTTGATATTGTAACCCCTTTACTGCTGGAGACATGTGAAAACTCACCTTTGCTCAAATAAATGCCAACGTGGCGCTTTTTTCTTGGGAGCAGGAAAAAAACAATATCCCCGGCCTGTAAGTTCCTTTTTGGTATGTGCCTTCCTAATTTTATTTGCTCAGATGTGCTTCGAGGCAATTGGACGTCGAAAAGATTATTATATGCAAGCATGACGAAAGCGGAGCAATCCACGCCATTTCGATCGGTTCCTCCCAAACGGTGTGGTGTGCCTTCCCAATGCATAACATAAGAACGAATTTGCCTTTCGACCTCATTTGGAGTTTTGTAACGGAAAGGCTTTGAGGGTTTTTGTGCTGTTGAAGCGCAGCCTGTTAAAAGAAACAGGAATACTAAAACGACTAAATCAAATGCATAAGGATTTCTGATCCGCCTGAAGAAAAGGAGAAGGCAACACATACATATTAGCATAACCTTGATCCGCATATGATTCAAGATAAAAGGTTCAACTTGCTCTATGAGCTGTAATCCGGTAAAAGTAACATGTATTCACATTATAGGTTGAGGTCAGAATGCTCAAAAGACTTAAAGATTGTTTTTGTTCTTCGTCAATGATCTTTTTCCTCACGGTTTCTGTCTTAGTATTGAATCTATCAACTGTCTTCATCTCGGATCTCTCAGCCCAAGGCGGTATGAAAGGCCGACTTATCGATGAGGCACTTAAAATCAATGCAGTGCGGAGAGGTGATCTGTCTATACGGTCAGATCTTTTCACTAATCCTTTTGCCTTAAGTTATTTCCGGAGATGGATGGACAATCCTATTAATGCCCCAATAGAGGCTCAGGCCAAGGCCATGAGTATTTTGGCCAAGTGTGAAGATCCTTTATTGTGGATAAAGGAACTGGCAACGCTTAGTGATTTGAATATGATCGGACCCATTCCCTTAAAAAAGTATGCCAGACACGAGTTCACGGCTCCGTGGCAGTTAAAAGAGGCCATTTATTTGATCCTTGATGCCATATATACTGCCAATTTAAGGCTTGGCGCCCTCAAGGCAGGCATATCTTCAGAAAATATGAGTCTTATTGAAAGTCTTGTTTTACATGAAGCCTACATAGGGAGGGATTCGGAAGGGAAGATAGAACGGAGTCTCAGTATATCAGAGCAGAGACAAGCCATTGCTGTTGCCGAAAATGTAAACATGGCAGATATTTTTGCAGCAGGATTGACCATTATCGGAGCAGTGGCAAAGGCCAGGGAACTCTTGACCAAAACTGACAAGTGGCAAAAAGAAGTCAGTTCATTCTCCTTTATGACTGATTTGGGAAAGGTTGAAATAGGTGGTAAAGGACCGGATGTACACCAAGATGCAGCAACCCTTATAATTGATCTGGGCGGGAATGATGTCTACAAAGGGAAGACAGCATCAGGGGCAAATGGCAAGTGTTCGCTTGTGCTTGATCTTGGTGGTGATGATTTATACGTTGGAGAAGATTGTACACAGGGCTCGGGTGTCTGGGGCATTGGAATCCTGTATGACCTTGACGGAAACGATTTGTACAGGGCCGGGAGTTGTTCCCAGGGTGCAGGTCTGTTTGGCCTGGGTCTGATTATAGACGGTGGCGGTACGGATACCTATCTGGGCACGAAATTCGTGCAGGCTGCCTCGTCTTGGGGATGGGGTGGACTGATTGATCTAGGCGGCGAAGACACTTATTCGTGTCAGCATTCAGGTCAGGCATATTCCGGTGTTTTGGGCATATCATGTTTATGCGATATCAAAGGGAACGACAAGTATTTATCAGGCGTTAAGGCACCGGATCCGAGAGAGCCTGATATGAATAAGAGTTTTTCGCAGGGCTTTTCTTTCGGGATGAGGAATCTTGCTGCAGGTGGTTTTGCAATTCTCGCGGACAAATCGGGCAACGATCTTTATCAATGCCAGTATTTTGGACAGGGGGCTTCTTATTGGATGGGTATCGGGGTTCTTTATGATGAAACCGGGAAAGATACCTATGTTGCTCGAAGATATGCCCAGGGGGCAGGCATTCATTTTTCTTTTGGTCTGCTCATGGACGCTGCCGGTAACGACCATATTTCATCGTGGGGTGTTTCCCAGGGGTGTGGCCATGATTATGGGATAGGTATTTTGATCAATGAAATGGGTAATGACACCTATGTCTCCGATTGGCTTTCGATGGGAGCCTCACAAGCCAATGGTGTAGGCATTTTTGTTGATAACTCCGGAGACGATGGCTATGAGAGCAATACTGGTATGGCAGTAGGCAATTTCATTGAAAGTCGAAGGTCCGGCGGTATCGGTCTTTTTATGGATGCCCATGGAAAAGACAGGTATTCCGTGAATGGTGCGAACAATACCGTTTGGGGGATGAATCGATGGAGTATAGGGATTGATGGGGAGTCCGGTGGTATGAGCGGTATAAATATAATTACTCCTTTGGCGGCAACTATCATTAGCGAGGAAGCGGAAAAGAAAAAGAGGGAAGAAAAGAACGACCTGGCAAGCAGGTTAGGCATTTCAGAAGAGATGCCATATCCCTCGGATATAAAGGAGATGATCTCTATTGCGTCGCATTGGGGTTTAGAAAAAGATATTCCAAGGGAGGCGAGTGAAAAAATCTTTAGTCTGCCTCCGGAAAGATCAACGCCTGTGGTAGTCGAATTCATCAGCACCCCCAGTATAATGACACTGATTTTCATGGAGAGGTTTTTTAAGGTTCATGCTTTTCATGCCCTGTCAGAATTAGTGGAAAAGATGAGAAATCTGGATCCGGTCGCCAAAGTAAGGGCATTCTACTTTTTGGGCCTGCTCAAGGATTCCAGGGTTCTCGATTATTTTGCTGAAGCCTTAAATGATCCGTCGTGGGAGATCAGATCTGCGGCAATCAGGGCTATCGGAGAGGTACTGAACATCAGACGTCTAAAGGTTTTGGTGCCCATGATGCAGGCATTTGATGAGGCCCTGGCACAGAATAATCCCGGTATTATTAAGCGATATCTTGGAAATGATGATTCCAGGGTCAATGAGGTGCTTTCCGTAGTTGTCAGGACTATTCCCCTTGAATACAAAACTTATAAGCGTTACGAAGAGATGTCTTCAATCGAAAAAAGGGAAAAAATCATGAATGATTTTGCTGCTTTTGTATTTAAGAATCTGGATAAGATCCTTCCGGTTTTGGAAAGATGGGTTGCAGACATAAACCATTCATCGGAAATTTCGGAGAGATTAATGCCGTATGTCGTTGACCTTGATCCGGCTGTTAGAAAATCGGCAGTTTATTCTCTGGGTCAGATGAATTACAGCCCTGCGATCCCGGAAATAATGGCCCTTTTCAAGGATCCACACCTGTGGGTGCGTGATACGGCTGTTTTATCACTAGCCTTATTTCAAGATGAAGCCCTTTATCCTCTTGCTCAGTCTCTAAGGCGGGAGAGTCCATCGTTCAAAATACTTGCAATGGATGTTCTTGCACGAATTAAAAGCAACCAATCAAAGACCCTGGCTGAAAGATATCTGGATGATGCCGACGAAAATGTCAGGCGGGCAGCAAGAAAGGCCCTTTCCAGTTTTAATATCAAATAGAAATCTGTTTGAAGCTTCCCCGTGCCTATTGACAGGGCCTGAAGGGAAGCTTCAACCTAGTTATCACATCTATTTTCTTTTTCTGGTTATCATACTGTTATCAGGTCCTTGATCAATTCGAATTTTTTGGGACCGATACCCTTAACATTCATAATATCTTCAATTTTTTTAAATGGACCGTTTTTGTCACGGAAGTCAACAATCCGTTCCGCATATTTTTGGCCGATCCCTTTGATTTGTACCAGTTCCTCTATTGTGGCTTTATTGATATTGACCTTTTCCACATCTTGTGCCACTGCAAGTGGAATAAATGCCATCACCACCGAGATAACGAGTACAACTGTGAAAAGACGTTTCAGATTTTTCATAATTCCCCTCCCTATTATATGGTTATTGTAGCAAGGCAAGACGCACTGCACTGTTAAGCGATAGCGCACGACTTGCAATGAAATCATTGCCCCTGATATCAGGCATTCGCAATGTTAGGAGGCTTACTATCAAGATGTGTGCCAAGTATAGTTTTTTGGGCAACCGTAACAACATAAATGAACACACTTGATCTGCAATGTCCTGGAAACCTTGTTTTTCAGTCCTCTCGTATGATTGCGCTTCAATATGTCAATGATTTAAAATTTTATGATTGATTTGATGGGTGGGACACATTAGAAAAGAAAAGGTAGTTACCTGCACCAAAAACTGTGCAGACACGCACTTTTTTTTGGGCAAGGCCGTTTTTTTAATTTTTGCGAATAATGTCTGCAGGGCTAGTTTTTTGTCTACGATTAGATTGCTGACAACTTCGGCAGGCTTGGTCTTAAGCGTTCTGGGCCTATTAACAGACTTTTTGCAAGTCTGTCAATACTTGTTTGCAATGAGATGTCCGTGCGTACGAAAGCCCCATAGCTTTACCCAGGCAGGATTTTGTCAAAATTTTAGGTAATAATGAAAATCCATATCCTTCAGCCTACCGGCTACAATCCTGATGGTACCCTTTTTCAAACCAAGACCAGATGGGTTATTGGAATGACGCTTCCTTATCTGGCAGCACTTGTACCAAATCAACATGAGGTGAAGGTTACGGATGAGCGCCTTCAGAATATTGATTTTGATGAAGAATACGATCTTGTCGCCATTACAACCTTCTCTCATGCCTCTAGAAGGGCATATGAAATTGCCCGTAAATACCGCGAAAAGGGCACGAAGGTGGTCATGGGAGGCTGGCACGTATCTTTTAGGCCTGAAGAAACACTACAGAATTGCGATGCGATTGTGATCGGTGAGGGTGAAGAAATGTTCCCCAGGCTAATAGAAGATTTTGAAAAGGGGACATTAAAAGGACGTTATCAAGCAGATCACTTTCACGATCTCAGAGGGCTCCCTTTTCCCAAGTATGACACATTGCCTCTGAAAAAGTATAAGGCAAAATTTTTTCCTGTCCAGACCTCCAGGGGATGTCCATTCAGATGTGATTTTTGTGAAGTCGCACAATTATATGGCTCAAAGTTCAGATTCAGGCCCATTGATGAGGTTATAGAGGAAATCAAACACGCCGGTGTCAAGAGTATTCAATTTGTGGATGATAATTTTTCTGCCAATCGGAAATATACTAAAGAACTTATGGAAAAACTGATCCCCCTTGGCATCAAATGGACCTGCCTATGGACTGTTGAGGCATCGCGCGACAAGGAATTTGTAAAGCTGGCAAAACGATCCGGTTGTTTTCATATCAATATGGGTGTGGAATCCATCAGCCCCGAGAGCCTGAAGGAAACAAATAAAAGGCAAAATATTGTAGAGCATTACAGGGATGCATTTCGGGTTCTTAATCAAAACGGGATTTTTTACTCTCTAAATTTTATTTTCGGTTTTGATCACGATACAAAGGGCCTTTTTGATGAAACCGTTTCATTTTGTGTTCAAAACAAGGTTCCCATGGCATTTTTCAGTGTGCTTTGTCCGCGCCTGGGAACCAAAAGGTGGGATCGCTTGAAAGAAGAAGGGCGCCTGTTAAGCGAGGACCAGTCATTTTTTCGCGGGGAGACATGTGTGTTTGAGCCTAAAAACATGGAGCCTGATGAGCTCGAGCAGGGTGTGTGGAACACCTATCGAGATTTCTATTCCTTCCCTTCAATTCTCAGGCGAGTTGCTTTTCAGCCAAGAAAGGGTTACATGGACATACTTTTGAGCAACCTTTACTTCCTTTGGGCCGTGCGTCGCGAAAAGAGCCCGCTTGATTATTATTAAAAAAGAATGAGGTGGCCTGTTGGATAAGAGCGAAAAGAAGATCATGGGGTTGACCATCGGGTCCCATGGTCTGGTGCATTTGTTTGAAGGCGTATTGCCTCCTTTGATCCCGCTTTTGATTACAGAGTTCCATACGGACTACTTTCATCTGGGTTTGGTTGTTACGGTATTCTCCTATGCGTTCGGTTTGGGCTCCCTCCCGGCAGGTATCCTGGCGGATAAATTTGGGCCGCGCCGACTCGTATCAATCTATCTTTTTGGTGCGGGTCTGAGCGCTATCCTAGTCTGGCCCACCAGCACCCTATGGACGTACGGCATCGTCATGGGGTTTATAGGCATGTTTTGCAGCACCTATCATCCAGCCTCCAACACACTGATTTCCCTGAATATGTCTAACAAGGGAAGCGCCTTTGGTATCCATGGCATTGCCGGAAGCCTGGGTGTCGCAGCTGTTCCAGCTTTATCGGCATTTATCGGTTCGATTTTCGGCTGGCGGTCACCACACATCCTATACGGGTTCCTAGGAATTTTTCTAGGCATCTATTCGCTGAATATCGCCCAACATCGTGTTCAATCAAGTGAGAAATCGGCCGGGTGGACACACTCCGCAGGCCTCGATCGGCAGTCATTGCTTACAATTATTGTCTTTCTCTCTTCCGCGACGGCATTGGGTCTGACATATAAGGGTATAATGACCTTTTTGCCAACCTATATGGGAACAAGGGTGA
>CAZUHR010000134.1:0-8664 GCA_964620335.1 uncultured Desulfobacteraceae bacterium | reverse complement strand
TTTAGACTGAAGACCGAAGGAGAAATAGTCTTCAACCTAATCAACCTAATTAGTTACCACAAAAAAGACATGTGTGCAAAAACCAAATGGTTTTGTCTTTAATACTTAAGCGTTTTGAAAAGTGGACGAAAAGGGCAGAAAGAAGCGTGCCGCATACACGGCCAAGGGGAATAATTTGATTACTCAGTTCTTTTTATCGTCGTCATCGTCTATTCTGGGTACAGGGATTTTGAAAAATTCAATACCTTCTTCTTTCAGATTCTTTTCCTCTTCAGACGTAGCCGAGCCTCTTATGTTCCTTTTTTCGGATACCCCGTAGTGGATTTTATAGGCCTCTGCAGCGAATTTTGGCCCCACATCCTCGAAATTGTCGTGAATATATTTGACGACTTCCTTTGCGAGTTTCTGGTAATCAATAGGCCCCTGCGTTGTATGCTCTTCCGCATGGGATCTTTTAATAGCAACAGGCGACATTACTTTCCTTATGTTGGCATCATCACAATAAGGGCAACAAACAAGGTTTTTTTCATTTTGTTGTTCAAAGGACTCCAGGCTGTCGAACCAGCCTTCAAATAAATGTCCGTTTAAACACTCTAAATCAAATACAATCATCTGCTTTTTTATTCCTTTTTTATTTACCTTTCAGCATAAAGCACAGCCAGGATTTTCGTCTTCTTATCTCCATGGCATTTCACAAGGTGGGGTACCGTTGAATCGTAATATATTGAATCGCCCGGTTCAAGGATATGGATCTCTTCTCCAAGGCGAACCTCCATGCTTCCTTCAAGCACGTAAATAAACTCCTGTCCGTCATGGGTCGACCTTTCTTCGTCGGTATCTACAGGTTCAAGGGTAACCAAAAAGGGTTCCATATGCCGGTCTTTCTTATGCGGGGCCAGGGACTCAAATTCATAGCCGTAATGTTTTCCCTTCTTGGAATCATACCGGGAGATTACCTTTCGATCGTCCATGCGAACAATTGTAAAAGGCCTGTCTTCTTTTCCCGAGATAAAGTAACCCATTTTCATCTCAAGAGCCTTTGCCAGCTTTATCACCGTCCCCAAGGGTGGCGCAACAGACTCTTCCTCGATTTCCTCCAAAATGGCAACAGGAATACCAGTCCTCTGCGAAATATCCTCGATGCTCAGTCCGCGGTTTTCTCTTACCTCTCTTACACGCTCTCCCACATTTATCTGTATATCCTCTTGTGGGGGCTCGAGGCTGATGCTGTCCATAAACTGCCTTTCCTGATCCCCACTTGCAAAGTGGTCGCTTACGTCGGCCAAGAAATCTTCGTAGGCATGTTTTGTGGTTTTCTGGTCTTTTTTTTCTTCCATGATAGGTTTCCTGTCTTTTTTGGGCCTTGAGCCTTTAACGGGGGTTTTAATCATGCCATCCTCAATAAACCGGGCTCCCCTTTCCATGGCATTTGTATTTATATCTATCATTTCGTGATACCTGGGGTCAAGGGCTGGGTAAAGGGCATTTTTCAAGGCTTCCAGGTTAACCACACTACTTTTTTTGACAGCAGCTCCCAGCATTACCATATTGGCAAGTCTTTCGTTGCCCACCTCCAAGGCCAGTTCCCTGGTGGGGATCGTAATGCATTCGATTCCTTTGAATTTTACCTCCTTTTCAGGGACCAAAGAGGAATTCACGAAGAGCAAGCCGCCTTTTCTAACCCTGGGGCCGAATTTTTCCAAGGATGGGCGGTTCATTACAATAGCCGATACCGGCCTTTGAATTATTGGGGATCCAATTTCACGATCGGAGATGACCACAGTGCAGTTGGCCGTCCCGCCTCTCATTTCCACTCCGTACACGGGCATATAGGTGGCCTTCTTGTTTTCAGCCATGGCGGCGTAGATTAGGATATTGCCCATAAGCATAACCCCCTGACCACCGAAACCGGCTATGATACAATCAAAATACATCAGTTGGTCTCCCCCTTGAATATGCCTAAGGGAAAATATGATATCATTTCCTCACCGACCCTTTTATTGGCGAGCTCTGGGGTCATTTTCCAGTTGGTCGGGCATGCTGAAAGGAACTCCACAAAGCTGAAACCCTGCCTGTTTGTCTGGATTTCAAAGGCCTTTCTCAATAGTTTTTTTGCCCTCATGAGGTTTTTGGGATTATTCACTGCCGCCCTGGCCACAAAGGTGGTTCCCGGAAGTACGGAAAGCAGTTCGGCCATCTTGATAGGAAACCCGTTAGTTTTTGTTTCCCTGCCATAGGGAGTCGTTGTCGTCTCCTGTCCGGCCATGGTCGTCGGCGCCATCTGTCCCCCAGTCATACCGAAGACTGCGTTGTTTACGAAGACTACCGTTATGAGTTCGCCCCGGTTAGCTGCATGTATGATCTCCGCCGTACCTATGGCTGCCAGATCTCCGTCCCCCTGATAAGTAAAAACAAAGTTATCAGGACGCGACCTTTTGACTCCCGTTGCCACGGCCGCTGCCCTTCCATGGGGCGCCTCCACCACGTCGACATCCAGGTAGTCATAGAGAAAGACGGAACACCCCACCGAAGCGACACCTATGGTTTTGTCCCTCAGCCCGTACCTGTCAATACATTCGGCCACCAGCCTGTGAACGATTCCATGATGGCATCCGGGGCAGAAATGAAAGGGAACATCCACGAGGGCTTCCGGCCTTTTGAACACCTGTTTCATTTATCCGATCCTTTTTTTGTAGACTTTTTTTATCTCGTTATATAGCTCGTCTGGCGAAGGGATGGAACCGGGTGGGCGACCGTAAAAATCGACCTGGTTCTTCTTGTGCCCGACGGCCAGTTTCAGATCTTCGACCATCTGGCCGGTATTCAATTCCAATGCCATGAAATTCCTGATGGAGAGAGATATTTTTTCTAACCTGTCGTACGGAAAAGGGAAAAGTGTGATAGGACGGAACAGCCCTACCTTCATACCCCTGTCTCTAACCATCTGAACGGACGTCTTCAATATTCTGGCAACAGAACCGAAGGCCACAACAATCAGTTTTGCACCTTCCAGATAAAGTTCCTCGTACATGGTAATACGTTTCATACGTTGATATTTCTTGTATAGAGCCCAGTTGTGTTCGGTGAGCTCTCCTTCGGAAAGGTATAGAGATTTCAGCCTCCTGGGTTTTCTGCCTTTTGTACCGGTCAGGACCCAGTCTTTTGGAAATTTTTTCTTTTGGTACTTGTGTTTTATTAAGGGCTCTTTCATTTGGCCCAAAAGAGCGTCCCCCAGGATTACGACAGGATTTCTGTACCTATCAGCCAGATCAAAGGCCTTCATTGTAAGATCATAGTTTTCCTGAACCGAATGAGGAGCGAGTACTATTGTCCGGTAGTCGCCGTGGCCACCCCCACGGGTTGACTGGAAATAGTCTCCCTGGGAAGGGGAAATGCCTCCCAAGCCCGGGCCGCTCCTGCTCATGTTAACTATGACACCAGGGATCTGGCTGCCGCACAGATAAGAAATCCCTTCCTGCTTAAGGGAGATCCCTGGACTGGAAGAAGAGGTCATCGCTCTTGCACCTGTGGCACTTGCTCCCAGGAGCATATTTATGGAGGCAATTTCGCTTTCCGCCTGGATGAACGTTCCGCCTACCTCGGGGAGGTGTTTGGACATATACTCCGGGATGTCGTTTTGCGGCGTAATAGGGTACCCGAAATATAAACGGCATCCGGCCTCAATTGCCCCCATGGCTATGGCTTCGTTTCCTTTAACAAGCACTGTTTCTGTCAATGGGTTCTCCTGAATTAAGAATATATCATTATTACTTAAATACCATAATCACGACGTCCGGGCACATCTCCGCACAAAGTGCACACCCTGTGCATGCGCCCATGTCTTCAATCTTTGCGACCGGATACCCCGCCCGATTTATCGTTGAACTCACTCTCAAGAGATCTTTGGGACATGCTGTCACACATAGCCCACAGCCCTTGCAACGTTCTTCTATGAATACTATCTCAGCCATGATTTCGTAATCCAAACATCAGATTTGATAACCTCTAAAAAGGTCGCCTTGCGCATTTTTTAAACCGCGGGGAATGGCTCATCGTCAACTTTCAAGCACGAAAATTACTTCCATTCTTACCCGGTACTCCTTTATCTTGCCATCTTCAACGGAGACCCTCTGTTCAAGGAGCTTGAGGCCTGTAATGCCTCTTAAGGTCCGATTGGCCCTTTCAAAGCCGACTCTGATAGCTTCATCAAAACTGACAGGCGATGCACCGATGATCTCGGAAATCCTTGCTACACGCTCCATGATTTATCCTCCTCATCTTCCATGTTCCCAATCAATTTCAGTCAGGAGTTCACGGTTTTTTGTCATGTCTTCCCACAAGAGATTTGACAGCCTGGAATATACAGGCCCCGGGCAGCCCTCACCGATGCGTTTTCCATCGTAGCTGACTACGGGAACTATATTCACAGAAGTGCCTGTAAGAAATATTTCCCTTGCCTGATATGCCTTCTCGAGTGATATCCTGCTAAATTTCACTTCCGTGATTATATTCTCCGTTACAAGGTTTTCCGCCAGCTGGAATACGCGTTCGGCAGTTACTCCAGACAGGGTCCTTTCAAACCCAGGGAACTCCAAAATACCTTCTGCGCTTAACACGGCGACATTTTCAATGGAGCCTTCTGCCAGAAAGCCGTCCTCGTCCAGGGCTACCGCATATTGGGCGTTTGCCTCAATAGCCCCCATTTTAATCAGGACATTAGGCAGGTAATTGCATGACTTAATCGTGGCGAAAAAGGATTTTTTAATTGGAATATGGCTTGTAACAATTGCGACTCCATCCCGGTAATACTTGCTTGGTAAATTTTTATAACGGATAACGTTAACATATATTTGACTGGAAGGACAGTCGAAAGGGTTGGTACTGAAGCTTCCGGGTCCTCTGGATAAGACGATCCTTATCAGGCAGTCCTTTTCGCCTCCTATCAAAACCAGGTGCTTTATCAAGGCCCTGATGTTATTATACTCAGGCGGCGGATTAAGGGAGATGGCCTTGGCCGAGCGTTCGAGACGTTGGAGATGTCGCTCTATCTGGTATATTTTGCCATTGACACACCGAATTACATCAAATACGCCATCGCCCCTGTGGACCAGGTGATCATCAATAGGAATAACCATTAATTCTGGATCAGTAGTGATACCGTGCCACTGACTGGAATACATGCACAGATAATTTTTTTGCCATGGATTTTTTTGCCCCTCAAGGCAAGGAAAAAAATTTTGTTTATCAATCAATGGAATTTGCATGGTTTAGTTTATTCTTTTAAAAACGCTTAAAGTGACTATAACTTGACACATTTATCACTCAAATCTATTATTCAAAAAGAGTCAGCCTGAAAGCTAAACGATAAAATTCCAAAAATCAACGAATTTTTCTTTGGCATAACTCGAACAGGGACAGAAAGGATGGAATTGTATTATGGGTGAAAATCAGTATCTCGTGGATGATATCAGTTTAAAAGATTCGTGGAGGATGTTCCGTTTCATGGCGGAATTTGTGGAAGGCTTTGAAGTTCTCCCGGAAGTTTCGCCGGCTGTAACTATCTTCGGATCATCCAAGGCCAAACCCCAGAGCACAGCCTATAAAACCACGCTTAAGGTAGCACGGCTGCTGGTTGAAAACGGATTCAATGTTATTTCAGGTGGAGGTCCCGGCGTTATGGAAGCAGCCAATAAGGGTGCTGCTGATGCTGGAGGCAAGTCGGTAGGTCTTCATATTGAACTCCCGAGCGAACAGAAACCCAATCCATATGCAAATATCCGGCTTGATTTCAGGTATTTCTTCATAAGGAAGGTTATGTTTGTAAAATATGCCGTGGCGTATATTATCCTGCCGGGGGGATTTGGAACACTTGACGAACTCTTTGAGGCCATAACCCTTATCCAAACGCGAAGAATCAGATCTTTTCCCGTTATCCTGATTGATTCCGAATATTGGGAGGGTCTTTTGAGTTGGATCAAGGGAACCCTGCTTAAGGAAAAGACCGTATCAAAATCAGATCTGGAAATCTTCAGAGTAGTGGATACTCCCGAAGAAGCCGTTGCCATAATAAAGAGGCGGGTCATTGTCTAACCTGAACAGGGAAGAGGAGGTTCTTCTCCTCTCGTGGTCTCGTGACATTCGTATAGGCCTATCGGCCTTACAGATTAGCCTGATCGGTATGTATATGGATGAACTATGCGAATGGAACATGAGAATGAATTTAACGGGACTGACCAGTCGAGAGGGAATCATCAGAGAACTGCTTCTCGATTCATTGTTTACAGCCCGGTTCCTTCCTGAAGAGGGTACATTACTCGATGTGGGATCGGGTGCCGGATTTCCTGCCATCCCCATTAAAATCTGCAAACCAAAGCTCAGAATACACCTTATAGAAGCCAGTTTGAAAAAGGTGAGTTTTCTTAAGCAGGTAGTCAGGCGTGCTAATTTGAGCCGGGTCAAGGTCATTAGGGGTCGAATTGAATCGGACGGAAATCTTCTTAATAGAGAGGGGTATGACATCATCACGGTCCGGGCGGTTGCGTATCTGCCAAAGATCCTGGTTTGGTGCGCCCCTTACCTTATGCCCGGAGGCCTGCTTGTGAATTTTCAGGGGAGTGAGTTCGAAGATGCCCTCACGGCTGGGGAAGATGTTTTAAAAAGACACCGAATCTTTCTTTACAAGGCCGTTCCATATAAATTGCCCGGAAAGGATTGCGAGAGAAATCTGATAATATTTAAAAAAAAATGATCAGGGGTTGCACCTTAGCTCAAACTCACCCTGCGGGTTCGACAAAATGAAAGGGAGGAACAATTTCCTTATACCGTTCCTCCCTGCTAATATTTGGAACATAATGCTTATAAATATGCCCCTACGATTGCATGAAATATATTTTTTGTTTTTTAGAGCAGTAATTTAAAGGGTATAAAGGGCAAGAGTTCAGCCCGTATACCTAATTTCATTTCACATATTTGAAGGAAACATTTATTCTTGACCGATAAGAGGTTACCTTGCCGTTTTCAATGGTTACGTCAAGCTTTGTAATCTCGGCGATTCGCAGGTCTTTGAGGGACTCACCTGCTGTCTCTACGGCATTTTTGGCTGCCTGCTCCCAAGACTCGTCACTTGTTCCAACGAGCTCAATTATTTTGTACGTGCTTCCGGCCATCTTCACCCTCCTTTGCTCTGCATAAGGTTACATCCAATGATTCGGAACCTGATAAATTTCACCTCCTTTCTTATCTTAAAGGTATTTTTCATATCCACATTTATTCCCAGCTTATCAAACTGTTTAATGTTTTGCAACATTGAAAATTTATAGCGTTTGTCATGCCTTTTTCAGACTGCTATTAAAGCTCTTAAAAAATCTAATGGTAAATGATTGCAGATTAGTGTTAAACTTAAGATGCCTGTTGATATTTTCTTGACTTATATATATTATTCATTTATTATCACACATTAAAAATATTTTCATTAACCATAAATTGAAGGAGGACTTATGGCGACTGTTAAACAAATTCAGTTTAGATTGCGGCTTGCGAAAAAGACCTTAACAAAAGCTAACAAAGAATTGGCAGCAACTAAAACAAGGGTCAAAACATTAGAGGCCCAACTCAAGAAAGCCAAGGCTGCGGAAAAGACGGCTAAGGCAAAAGCAAAGAAAGCACCTGCAAAGAAAAAGCAGGTCGTAAAGAAGAAAGCACCTGCAAAGAAAAAACGGGTCGCTAAGAAGAAAGCACCTGCAAAGAAAAAACGGGTCGCTAAGAAGAAATAGTTTCCTGTTTGACGGTCATCAATTGATTCAGTGAAACCGGGAGGGAATGGCCCTGGCCGGGAGAGTAAAGATTTGCCTTATTAGGCAAGAAGGGCGGTAGTTCAACTTACGAAACCCCATTTTTCCAGCTGCCTCTCCATATTTGCCCTATGGCTTCCCGGCCAATAATACCGCCCGCACGAAGGGCAGTATTTGATTCTCGATACGTTTTGATGAAATACGTATTCAGGAACGTTTTCCCGGACCTCATCTATTTTTATAACGATTAGCTGGATGTTGCAGATCAGGCATCGAGTGAACCATCTTGACCGCCCGGGAACAAGATCCAGTCTTTCCTTGAGTTCAGCTATTTGCTCTCCCACGGTATTTCCATGAAGGAGCACCGCGCCGGTGTGCAGATGGATCTTCTTCCTGTGTCGTGATAATAAAAGCGCACCAGCTTTCACAATTTCATCCATGACACCAGGCCCGTAGTGACGCTGGTAGTGAGTGTCATAGCCCAGAACCCTGAGCCATTTTGCGAGCCTGCCCAGCATAGTATCAGCAACAAACCTTATTTCCATAACCATTTCATTTTTCCATATTCTTTTTGATATAAAGCCTTTCAGAAATCCGCATCGCTTCATAAACAGATGAAAGAGTCAGTGTTGTTGCGAAAAGTTTTAACGTTATCGACTCATCCCAAATCCACCGTCAAATTGTAATGACAGTGGCATGATGTATTATTAATGATTTACCACAATTATAATATATGGTAAACACGTGTTACAAATATTTAAACGGATCTCGGACTCGGCGGAATTGTAAAAAGCCCGTCAATCCCGCAAAGCGGGAGGATGAGGGTGGAGCCATTTGAATTCATTTCAAATGGCGGGGGAGGAGGCTTTCTCAG
>CAZUHR010000133.1:0-8682 GCA_964620335.1 uncultured Desulfobacteraceae bacterium | reverse complement strand
AACAACTATCCGCACACAGGCCGCAACGAGAACAGATGTTCAGCCAGGTCCTAATGCGAGCACCATTATTCACATCCAGAATTTTCCTTATTTTTTCAACATTTACAGGCTGTTCAGTGGTATAATTTAAATTTTTAGACATTCAAAGCTCCCTTCATTCTACCACGCCCTGGCTTTGCGCCGCCCCCCCATCTCAAATCCGATAAAGGCCCTTGTAAAAAAGAAAAGGACCAGGTGTGCCAATTTGCTGAACGGTACTACAATCAGCAGTATTTCGGCCGAAAGGATGTGGAGTATCAGCATAGTATTGTAAGGTCCCCATTGATGATAGGCGAGAAATCCCGTGAGAAAAGGAAGTAACGTGAGGACAAGGAGAAAATAATCCCAGAAACTGGTAAGGATTCTTACTTCCGGACGGGCCAGACGCCTGATAAATAAGAAAACGACCGTGCCAATAACTACCATGGTCAGAGCGTCTGCCCAGCTATCCGGCATGGACCAAAGGCTAATGCCGAAGGCTTCGTCCCACAGGATATTATGGGCAGACAAAAAAAGAGGCACGCCCAAAAGGCATATATGAAAGACATAGAAAACCACCGCAAAAACCGGCTGGTTGCGAGTTGATGCACTTCCCAGCGGGATAAGCCAATGCCCGATGGAACGCAAACCCCAGCTTATGCTCATGTGATTATAAAATATCTTATCCTTTTCCCTACTGAGGGCAAAAAGATAGGTTAACCGAAGGATCAATCCCCCGATAAAAATGATAAAGGCGAACCAGAGCCCCGGTCCTGTCAAAATTTCGTAAAATTTATACATGCCGTCTGGAATCCTCCCTGAAGCCCGATGGCAATTTTTTTCTGGACATTGCACATAATAATATATATATATAATAATGTCAACAGGTCAAAATGTATAAATTAAATTTTAGCACACATGGTCATGGCAGCTTTTGCAAATCAACCATAAATATGGCTCCGTATTTATTATTTTTTCGGCAAAAAATAAAAAGTATTTCCAGCATGTTGCCTTCCAAGCAGCCATTTATGATATTATTTTACGGTGAAAGGCGGAGGACGTTTGGTAATGGATTACGCTGGCCACCAGATCATCAGCAATAGATCGGGCCTAGGGAAAGACAAACCAACAGATGGGCTGAAGGATCCAACTAGCAACTGCAAGGCAATTAATGACCTAGGGTTCAGAAACATTATCGATCTCCTGCCATGCTACCTTTCCATCCAGGACCAGTCCATGCATATCCTTTTTGCCAATCAAAACTTCAAGGACGATTTTGGTGAAGGTATTGGTAAACTGTGCCATGAGATATATAAGGGGAGCCCGGAAAGATGCAAATTCTGCCCCGTGCAAAAAACTTTTAAGGACAGGAATGTTCACATAAGTGAGGAGACGGTCCAGTTATCCACGGGCGAGGTGGCGGATATGATCGTTTACTCATCCCCCATACTTGACGCCTCAGGCAATGTGGTAGCCGTTATTGAAATGTCCACCAACATCACCAAAGTTAAAGAAATGCAGAAAGAATTAAAAATATTGGGCCAATCAATTGCGATTTTGTCTCATGACATAAAAAATATCTTAGAAGGCCTGCACGGGGGTGCGTATGTAGTGGATGAGGGGATAAAGGACGGTGACATGGAACTCGCTGCCAAAGGTCTGGACATTGTCAAAAGAAATATCACTGAAATTTCGAGTATGGCCCAGAACATTCTGTATTCATCCAAAAAAAGAGATCTCATATACCGGAAGGTGTCTCCCAATGAAATCGTCAGGGATGTGGTGGATTTGTTTCAGGAAAAGGCCAATGCCATGGAAATAGAGCTCAAACATGAAACAAACCAGGCCCTACCCCTTGTTAGGTTAGATCCTATAAGTATTCGCAGGATGTTAGAAAACTTTATTTGGAATGCCCTGGATGCATGTAAGAAGGACACAGAAAAGGATTTTCACGCCGTGGTAGTGAGAGCTGACTTGCATGACAAATTTCATTTCAAGTTTGAAGTGGAAGACAATGGTGTTGGTATGGACGAAGAAACCAAGACAAGCATATTCGATGAATTTTACTCCACCAAGGGGGGCCATGGAACCGGTTTGGGGCTTTTGGTAGTGGACAAGATTGTCAAAGAACACGGTGGAAAGGTAGAAGTCCTCACAGCACCTGGCAGAGGGACCACTTTCAGAACCATATTCAGAATAAATTAGTGGTTCAATGTAAAACTGTTCAAATTTTCTAATGACATAATGTGGAGGGCATCATGGAAAATCATTCAAAAATTATTATTATTGATGACAATCCTGACTTTCGCTTTACAATGGAAACCTTTTTAAAACGGAACGGCTTTGAGACACTCACTGCCGAAGATGGTCAAAATGGGATGGATATGATTGAAAAAGAGCGTCCTGACCTTATTCTGCTGGATGTTATGATGGAGAGTATCTACTCTGGGTTTGACGTCTGCAAATCAGTTCAGTCGAATCCTGATCTTAAGGATATCCCTATAATAGGTATATCCGGGATGGGTGCTGAACTAGGCGTCAATCCTGATAAATGGGGAGATGACGACTATTTCAGAGTCGATGAATTCTTTGAGAAGCCTGTAGACAAGGAGAAGCTTTTGGTCAGAATCAAAGAGCTTTTGGCAGAGGGCCTTGTCAGAAAAGGCAAGGCCGTTCGCATCCACGATAAGGTTTACATTAAGAAGTGAACGGGTTTTAGCCACTTTAACTGAGACGGATAAATTTTCCGATTTCAATTTTGATACTTTAGACTTCTATTATTAAGAGAGGCAAATCTTGCATTATACGACTGAAAAAAAACAGGCTGGCCAGGGATTGTACGAATACTCAATCGGCGAGGTATCTAAACAGGTTGATCTTTCCCAAAAGACGATCCGGGATTATGAAAAAATGGGACTTATCAAGCCCAGGAGGAATCTCAAAACAAACAACAGGATTTACTCAAATTTTGAGATAGAACAGATACGACAAATATCCCGGTTGATCCATAACGAGGGCTTTACTTTAGCTTGCATTCGCCGTCTGCTTCAATTGGCACCATGCTGGAATATTTTTGATTGTGAGGTGAAAGAGAGATGTCCTGCCTATGAATACTCTAATAAGCCCTGCTTTGAGGTCAGGAAGCTGAGGGAAACCCTGTGTGGAGGCACGTGTGAACAATGCTCTATTTATATCAACCGTTCCTCGAAAAAGCAAAAGATCCTGGAAGGGCCGCGTAAGGCGGTCAATTAGCATACCTACATAAAAAACCTCCCGTGCTTGAACATGACGGGAGATTATTGAAGGTTAAGAACCCTTGATGATTAGGTCCTAAAAAAGGCTTTCACAACCTTTTCCCAGTTTTTCTCCTGGAGTTCTTCAAAAATATCTTCCTCTGAAACACCGCCGTCAGCAGCGATACTTAAATCGTCATGCGCCATGGAGAAGAGTCTTTCCCTTTCTTCCTTTATATATTTGTCTGCCTCTTCGCCATAGTACAGACCTTTCAGGTTCTTGCGCAGTCTGGTTGGTTCAACAATAAACAACCATCCTTCTTCATACGGCGATTCGTTGATCAGTTCGGGATGGTCCATGAGCCTATGGTTAACATGGGTCACAATGCCGTCAACCGGGGATAGGACCTGCGCCGTTTGGTTGTCCTTGCTGACTCTAAAACCTGTTTTACCCTGTTTCACTTCATGACCGACATCAGGGAGTTGGACCCGGCTCAACTTTCGCAGGAGTCTCTCGGCAAAGTCATCTATTCCCACCCTTACACGACCGCCATATTCAGGCCTGGCCCATGTGTGGCCCTCATGGTAGTAAATGTCCTCAACCAGTTCAAAACCCGCCACATGTTTGCGGGAATGAACGGGAAGCGCCTCTGCCTGCAAGCGTTCCTGCATCATCTGGTCAAAAGAACAGGTGCCGCAATCATAAGAATTGGGACATATTTTGCGAGCGACCTCACCTGTAATCATATACCGGCACTTGCGCTGAGAAGCAGGGAGTTGCATCATTTTGTCCACCCAGGTCTCAGTGAATTTATCAGGAATACTTTCAAAATAGGTTGTAGACTCAGTTGCCTCCTTCTGGCGGGCAACCTTTATCTGCATTGCCTGGTCATACGAACAGGTGGAGCAATCATAGTTATTATCGCACAGTTTGTATGAGACGACACCGGCCTCCATCCATACGCATTTCTTTTTCCCGGGTGGAACTATCTTCATGGATTCTCTTTTAGCTGTTTCTGGCATATTTTCCTCCTCTGTAAGAGCTTTTGTTCGATTTTAGTATGTAATAAGCAACGGGTATGCCAATGGAGGAAATATTTTTGAAAAATTCCTATAACTAATGGATTATATATGTATTTAAATATTTGAGCTAATTTAAACAGCCCACATAAATAAGTGGGGGATTGTCTAATTTTTAGGCAAATCTCATAGATTGAAGACAAAATGCTTAGATATCATACTTATTATTCTAGTTAAACAGGAAATGCCGAGAATTTATACAATATGCTTAATAAATTGACACTTAACCCAACATCAGCTGACCCTTTTATCAAGATACCATTGGAAAAGCTCAAAACAGGTGGGACAGAAATCAGCCGACTTGAAGTCCGTATCTTCAATTCGGGCAGAGGAATACATGACGCATCGCCGATCCCTGCAATGGGTGAGGCCCATGCAGTGTCCTAGCTCATGCAATGCAGTTTTTTCCAGGCGAGCCATGAATAGACCCAAGTTCTGCGGCTGACCGTAAAACTGTGGAAGAAGCCTATATGTGGAGATGATCGAGCATTGACCATTCATCTGAGCAAGACCAAATACGTACTTGAGTATGGGTATATAAAGGTCCTCACAGGTAACACCAATAAATCTGAAGGTGTCGCCGGGATGGCATTGGAGAAGGTATCTCAAAATTACTTTAGAATTGTACTGACCTCGGTTTTCATTATAGGCAAAACTTGGGGGCTCAATTTTTAGGCTGATCCTGCACCCAAGGCTACACCGCCTTTCGATACATTGCGCAAGGTGCTCAAGAATATCTTGTTCAACAAAACCGATGGGGCAGATGGTGACGCATCTTGACAAACCGATTTGGGATTACCCCCTTTTGATCTTGTATTTTTCTATTTTGTTGTAGAGTGTCTGGCGATCAATATCCAATTCCCTGGCTGCACGGCTGATGTTCCAATCATTTTCACCCAAGATTCTCTCAATATGCACTTTTTCCATCATTTTCAATGATCTGGGAAATGCGTCAGCATATGGCTCTTTTCTGAATAGGGGAAGGTCGTCCGCTACGATTTCTTTGTGCTGACCGATCACAAGGGCCCTTTCAATAACATTTTCCAACTCCCTGACATTCCCGGGCCAATCATATTCCATCAGAAGTTTCATTGCTGAAGGGGCTATTTTTAATGGCTCTTTATTCATTTCAAAAGAATATTTCTTGATAAACTCCTCTGCCAGCAGAGAGATGTCTTCTTTTCTCTCTCTTAAGGGCGGCACATAAATAGAGATCACATTCAGCCTGTAATAGAGATCTTCTCGAAAACGCTCCTCTTTGATGGCTTTTTTAAGATCACGATTGGTTGCCGCAAGAATACGAACATCAACTTTTATGAGCTCCTCACCGCCCAGAGGATTGAACTCCTTTTGCTGCAAAACACGCAGGAGGTCAACCTGTGTTTTCAAACTGATGTCACCTATCTCGTCCAGGAAAAGTGTGCCTTTATCCGCCATCTCAAAACGTCCCTTTTTCCTGTGCTCTGCTCCTGTAAATGCGCCTTTTTCATATCCGAAAAGTTCACTCTCCAGCAAGGACTCAGGCAATGCCCCGCAGCTTACCGCAATGAAGGGCATGTAACAGCGGGAACTGTTTCCATGGATAGCCTTAGCGATCAATTCTTTACCTGTCCCGCTCTCACCCGTGATCAGTACCGTCGAATCGGTAGGCGCCACCTGTGCTATTAATTCGAAAATTGCCTGCATGACATGGCTTTTCCCTATGATCTCGTCGAATTCATATCTTTCTTCCAGCTTTTCCCGAAGCAGAATATTTTCAAGCACTAGTTCTTTGTGTGCGATGATCTTTTTGATCTCCATATCTATCTCGTCAGGGTCAAAAGGCTTTGCAAGATAGTGAAAGGCCCCTTCCCTCATGGCCTTTACAGCGGTGTCTACAGTGGCGTATGCCGTCATCATGAGTATTTCAACATCCAAGTCAATCTCTTTAATCCTTTTCAGGGTCTCAAGACCATCCATACCCGGCATTTTCAGATCCAACAAAATCACGTCCCAGGTCTTTTCCTGAACCATGGAAATGGCCTCCCCACCGCTTGCCGCGACACCTACCTCATAACCATCCTCCAAAAGCCAGTCTTCAAGAGATTCCCGCACGGATGCCTCATCGTCAACCACGAGGATACTGAATTTTTTGGTCATTCTGTACTCCCTTTATGAATATACCGCGAAAAAAATTTTTTGACTTTACTTCGGCATTCGTTTCCAAATCAACCCGCGGTTTGCATTACTACTGGGCAATAGGAAGACTCACCTTGAAAATGGCTCCTTTTCCAGGCTTGCTTTCCACCTCTATTGTGCCCTTATGCCGAGCAACGATACCGTAGGCCACCGAAAGTCCGAGACCGACTCCCTTGCCTTCTTCCTTTGTAGTAAAAAATGGCTCAAAGATATTTTTCAGATCTTCCTTGGGAATACCTTGACCCGTATCGGAAACCACGACATCGACAAAGCCACTGTTCGCTGAAGGCTTGGCTGCCACAGTCAGGTCACCCCCTTCGTCCATAGCCTCTGAAGCATTGCCCATAATGTTCAGGAGAACCTGCTGAATCTGTTTAAAGTCACAGCATACTTTAGGCAAACCCGGTTCAATCTCCCTTATGCTTCTGATGTTTTTCATTCCAAGATCGTGTGCAATAAGAACCATCGTCTTTTCAATAATCTCTTCAATGCTATGGTCTTGCATGTGAATCCGGGACTGGCGAGAAAATGTCAGGAGGTTCATGACTATTTCGCCACACCTGGCTATCTCTGACTCCATAGTGGTTAAATATCGAGAAATGTCTTCAAGTCTTTCCGGCTTAAACCTGTTCTTGTCCACGAGCTTCATCATTAATCTGATATAGGTTAAAACCGCGGCTAGGGGATTGTTTATCTCGTGGGCAATACTGGCTGCAAGTTTACCCAGCGAAGCCAATTTCTCCGTCCGGACAACCTGTTCCTGGGCCTCCTTAAGTTCCTGATAGGCCGTATTGATACTCTCATAAAGATTTGCGTTATCAACGGCGACTCCTATCTGGTTGCCGATACCGGTCAATGCCTCCAGATAATTGGCTGAAAATTCAAAGACATGACTGGATACGCACATCACACCTACCGGTTCCCCTTTAGAGACAAGGGGTATGTAAGCGGTAGAGTGAAGACCCTCTTTAATCATATATTCAGCATAGGGTTCCTCAAATTCCGCTAAATTGTCGACAACCCTTGCCACTCCTGGAAAAACGGCCCGTCCAAGGAATCCGGCCCCTACTTTTCGTTGTTGTACATGATTCCTTGAAATGAATTCATCAGAAAGCCCTTTATGAGCTACCAGACTGAGCTTATTCTGCTTCTTATCCAGCAAATAAATCCTAACGCTGTCTGCCTCAAGCAACTCACAGATCTTATCAATGGTACTCTTTAATATTTCGCTTAAATCCAGACTACTACTCACCGTCGTGGAGATGGCATACAGCATGGCAAGCCTTGTGTTTCTCCTCTCGATTTGCTTCTGGGCCTTTTTCCTTTTACTGATGTCCCTTATTATGAGTACATAGCCGGTAATCCGTCCGATTAAATCTAAAGTCACATTAGAAGTGATGAGGGCATCAAAAATCCTTCTTCCCCTCCCTGAAAGCCGCGTCTCAAAATTCGTCACAAAGCCCTGTTTCAAGACCGTTTTTTGGTATTTATCAAGGTCTCCCTGTTCCCCAAAGAACTCTTTATCCCATCTCAGGCCCACAAGCTGCTCTTTGTTCTTATACCCCAGCATCTCGATACCTGCTTGATTGATTTCTATTATCTTGCCTCTGGAATCGGTTAATATAAGTGCGTCACGGGAGCGTTCAAATATGGTTCGGTATGTCTCTTCAGATTTTTGCAGGTGATTTAGTCGTGCCCCTATTATTTCCTCCTGCCTCCCAGCTAATTCTTGCAGCTCTTCTTGAAGGCGCTTTTTTTCAGTGATATCAGTGGCCGCTTCCAAGACATAGACAACTTCCCCCTGATCATCCTTGACTGGAGTTGATTTAACAAGCATTTGCGCAATCCTACCATCTCTCATCACGACATTTTCTTCGTTCCAGTGCACCTGACCGTCCTGGAAAGACTCCTGGACCAAACAACCTTCACATCTCTCATTTCTGTTTTTCCAAACATTGTAACAATATCCGTTTTGATGCATGCCAAACTCTTTTTCAAAAAGATCATTGGCCATAATAATCTGATAATTTCTGTTGATGGCGATCACATAATCGGTGACGCCCTGAAGCAACACTTCGTAAAATATTTGTTCCTGGGAAAGGCTCTCTTTTTCCATAACTTGAAAACCTAGTAAAAAGTCGCTTCGAGCTTTTTTTACGAGTCCATCTAACTA